>WJKD01000665.1 GCA_014729315.1 Promethearchaeota archaeon
AGATAATTTCGTATCGATTGATATATTATTAAATTAACTTGATATTAAAATTTATAATCTTTATTTCTTTATCAGATTCTTTTTTAATTAAAATGTGTAAATATGGGTTCATTATATTTCTCATTTAGATTGTTCGAACAAAAAAAAGAAGAGAATTTGAAATATAAATCCTACGTTTAATCTAGTATTGCTAAAACAATTCCTATTACTAAAAAAACTGCGCCTGCAATTATCCCTATTATGTTGATTATAAACAAAAATGCAATTTCTGAGAAAAAAGTGGGATATACAAAAAACATGAATAATAGCCCGCCCACGATCATCGCAATACCAACAATAATCGAAAAAAAATATGGTTCTTCGTACCAATCTGACATTATTTTTCATTCCTTTTTTTAAATGCTTTAATTTATCATAACTAATTATACTAAAATTTCTTTGTATTTTTTATCATATTAGCAAATATGAGCTTGAGTTTCTTATCTATTAATTTTTATTAATAGAATCACCGATATCAAAATTAAACACATTAGATGTGAAAGTTCAGTATTATTGATATTGAGCTAATTTGGAAATAATCATTCAGAAAATCTTTAAGTGAAGATAATACTTATTTTGATTAAAACCATTTAATGATTTATTGAAATGGAAAAAAGTTAAATCGAAGTAAATCTCTCGAATGATCTGTGATGAGCGAATATAATTATCAGTATATTAAGTTTTTTGACGATGTGAGAGCTAGTGATGTAGGAATTGTAGGAGGAAAAAACGCATCGTTAGGTGAATTATTAAGTTTTGGAATTCCTGTTCCTTTAGGTTTTGCTGTAACTGCTAAAGCCTTTGATTACGTATTAGAAAGCAACGATATCTTATACGATGGAGTGTTGATTACTCTAAAAAATTATATCCAAAAGCAAATTGAAAAGATATCAGAAGAACTCAGAAAGGAGGATATAAAGTCTATTCGGACTGTGGATAAAATCTGCGCGAATATCAGAACCCATATCGAACAAGCGAAAATTCCAGATAGTTTAGCAGACGAGATTTTAGACGCGTATCATAAATTACTTGACCGGATTGGAGAGGATACTACTTTTGCGATTCGAAGTTCTGCGACAGCGGAGGATCTACCCGACGCCTCTTTCGCGGGTCAACAAGATACTCATCTGAACATTAGCGGTGACGATGCTGTATTGGAGTATATTCTTAGAGATATGGCTTCTGTATTCACAACGAGGGCCACTGCATATCGTGAAAGAGCAGGATTTGATCACTTTGATGTTAAACTTAGCGTTGGAGTCCAAGAAATGGCAGGTGGGTTAGGAGGAGTAAAATCATCTGGTGTAATGTTCACAGAAGACCCAGATTCTGGAAATGAGAATGTAGTGGTAATAAGAGGTACCTGGGGTTTAGGAGAATTAATCGTCCAAGGAGTGGAAAAAGGAGACGAGTTCTTGGTTTTTAAACACGCTCCAAAATTAAGAATTATAAGTAGAAGTCTGGTCAAGAAAGAAAAAATAATGGTTTTTGACACTGATAAAGGGGGTACCATTACGCGCCCAGTAAAAGACGAAAGACAAATGAAGTATTGCCTTACTGATGATCAAGTTCTTCAACTAGGAAAATACGCAATTAAGATACGACAACATTACGGAAGACGCATGGATATTGAATGGGCATTAGGAAACAATGATAAGATCTATATCGTTCAAGCAAGACCAGAGACCGTTCATTCTCAAAAGGGAGACACAGAAGAAATATTTTATTTACTCGAAGATCCCACAAAATTAATGGACGATGGCGTAGCCATACAAAATACGGGTACAGCGATTGGGAGACGTATAGGCTATGGCAAGGTGAAAGTGATTGAAACGATAAACGATGCTCATCTATTAGAAGAAGGAGACATCCTGATTACTGAAGAGACTAATCCAGACTGGACTTCTTACATGCAAAATTTAGGAGGTGTCATTACTGAACGAGGTGGACCAACTTGTCATGCAGCAATCGTTTCTCGTGAATTAAATATTGCATCTATCGTAGGGGCTGATAACATCGTTGAAACAGTAAAGCAGAGAATTAGAGACGGAGATTTGGTAACTATAACTATTGATTGTAGCGAAGGAGAATCAAGAATATGGGCAAAAGAAGTAGAATATGATTACGATACAATCGAATTTGCTAATCTACCTCGAACAAAAACGCAAGTATTAGTAAATCTTGGAATTCCTAAAGGTGCTCTTTCTGCCGGTAAATATCCAGATGGCACGGGATTAGCAAGACTCGAGTTCATTATAAACGATGAAATTCAAATTCACCCCAATGCTTTAATAGATTATGAAGCGTTGCTAATGAGATATGACATCCTATTAGAGCAGAGAAAGAAAGTGGAAAATATTAAGAAAAGTGAGCTCTATTATAAGGATCCCTTTAACGAGGAAATCCGAAAACTTAAAACTACTCTTGATAAAATTAGAGATTTAACAATTGGATATGATGATAAAGAAGAATTTTATGTTGATAAATTAGCAGAGGGAATAGCAACTATAGCTGCTGGTGTGTGGAAAGAATTACCAGATGGGAGTATTTCTCCGTGTATAGTTAGGCTGTCTGATTTTAAAACCAACGAGTATGCCAATTTAGTTGGCGGATGGATTTACGAAGCAGACGAAAATAATCCGATGTTGGGTTTTAGAGGGGCTTCTAGATATGTTTCTGACGATTTTCAAAACGCGTTTATCCTCGAATTAAGAGCGATCGCAAAGGCTCGAAGTTGGGGTTTAATAAATATCGTCCCGATGATTCCTTTTTGTAGGACCCCTGAAGAGGCAAAAAATATCGAGGACATAATGC
>WJKD01000666.1 GCA_014729315.1 Promethearchaeota archaeon
TGGTTAAGGGTTGAGGATTGTTGTTCTAGTCTTAAAGAGGATATTTTTAAGTATTAATAATTAAATTTTCTCTAAATTGAGATTGATGTAGAAAAGAGTCAATTTAAAATTGGGATTAATTTAGCATTCCCTTAAGCTTAAAGTAGTCCTCTGCAAGTTTTTGAAACACTAATTCAACATTGTCTCCAGTTAGAGCAGAGGTTTCAAAATATTTAAATCCAAGCTTTTGGGAAACTTCTTTAACGCTATTTGACTTTACCTTAATATGTTTTGAAAGATCTTTTTTATTCCCAAGGATATAACCGTAAAAATCTTCTTTATTTGTAAAATTTACAATATCCTCGTACCATTTTTGAAGCGCTTCGAGAGATCCTGGAACAGTTAAGTCAAAAACTAACAATAGACCTTCAGCCCCTAAGTAAAAATGTTTTCGCATTATCTTGAATTTATCCTGTCCCGCAACATCCCATATTATCAAGCGAATTCGGTATTTCTTTCTTATGCAGATTGTTTTTTCGGTGATATTTACGCCTAGCGTGGGAATATAAACCCTTTTAAACGCATTATCGGTAAATCTTAAGATTAAAGAGGTTTTTCCAACAGCAGCATTTCCCGATACGATTATCTTCGTTATATATAAAG
Source organism: Promethearchaeota archaeon (assembly GCA_014729315.1). The sequence goes on from WJKD01000666.1 coordinate 643, forward strand.
GAGCAGCATCGGTGTGCGGACACTCTTCCGGAAATAAAGCGAGTTCTTTCTTAGATAGTTCTATACTTTTTAAGTCATTGAATTTATCAATAAGCAATTGGACCCACTTTTCAATATTCAAACATATTTGCTGACTGGTCGATGTAGATTCCTCTATTTTCTTAATCTTGCCTGCAATTAAATTAAATTCCTTTTCTAATTCTTGAATGTACTTATAAAAAATAAGATCGTTATGTTCCTCAAATAAAACTACGAGAGAGCTTAAACATACTTTATCTTCCTCATATTCATCTGCCAATTTGATGTATTTTAAAATTCCTTTTAATTTAAAGGAGGAAAATGGTATGATGATTATATCCTTTGGGAAAATGTCTCTTTCTCCTCTTAAGAGATTTCTTGTTTTCAGAGCTACGATATTTGATAAATCCTCATTAAGATCTTTTGGTGACCAACAATACGGCTTTACCTCCGTTGCGTTTTTATATTTTGAGTATATAAATCCCGATATTAGATTTTCTACCATAATGATATCTTTAAGATTTTTTTGGATAAAAATGTATAAATTTAACTCTCAAGCTAAATGATTATTTGCTCGAATTGAAATTTGACTAAAATTTCCTAACTACTTTATAAAATTAGTCATTTATAATCTTTCCTTAAAGATAGAATGCAAATGAATTATCAAGTTATTTAATGAAAATTTTTAAGATGGATAAAGAATTTAATTATAGTATAGAATGATTCCAATTTTTCAGATAAGTCGGAGTGCGTAAAAGATTTGAAACTCGTGAAGGATTTGTGGATTCTTAAAAGCTCAGGAATCGTGTTATTTCATCGGGTATATCATGAGAGAGTAGATCCAAATCTTTTTGGAGCGTTGATGAGCGCGCTAAATGCCTATGCTTCGGAATTAGCCGACGGCGGTTTAAGCAGTTTTGAATTACATAATCAAAGATATACCTTTATGAAAAAAGACGACTTCATTTTTATTGCGAACTCTTCAAGAAAGGTCAAAGAAAAAAGAATCTTGAGCGAATTAGAGGAAATTTCTAAAAAATTCTTTGACTCTTATCCTAACGATTTTTTTGAAAAATGGAATGGGGAGGTAAGTGTCTTTTCTAATTTTGAGCATCAGATTGAGCCCTCATTGGCAGAAATAAGTGAAAGATTTCGAGAAGCTTTTTGGTAACTTTAATAAATATCTTATTAATCGCTCGAGTCAAAATTCTAATCAGAGAAGATTGACAGAAAATTTAAACTAATTCCACGCGATTAAATCTCATTTTCTCTTTCCATAATCAAAAAGAATAAATACTTACTATTTATAGATTAATTTAAAACAGAGCGTTTTAATTATTAATGGTAAATAACCTACTTTGAATGTATTGACTAATTTTGAATTTAAAGAATTATTGGATAAAATAGATAATTTTATTCACATAAGTGACCCTCAAACTTTTGAGATTCTTTACGCAAACGAGCTTACTAAAAGATCGTTCGGGAAAAATATTGTCGGAAAAAAATGCTATAAAATTTTTCACAATTACAATGAGCCTTGCTCTGATTGCCAATCCTTCCATATAAAGACCTTAAAAAAAGAAGGTTTCCAATATAAAGAAACTTTCAACAAAAAAATGGGAAAATGGTTAAAATGCTCATTGAATATTATAAAATTAAATGGTAAATCATTTCTATTTGAACGGGCAGAGGATATAACCGACAAAAAGAGTTTGGAAATTGAATTAAAAGAAACCAAATCACAACTAACGAGCATCTTAGAGAATTTCAAGGATATGGTATTTGTTATTTCTAAAGATTTTAAGATAATGTTCGCAAATCATGAAGCAGAGATGTTTTTTGGGGAAAGTCTTAAAGAAAGATTGTGTTATAAAGCTCTTAAAAATCAATCAAGAATTTGCAAGGAATGTCTTCTTAAAGAGATAATTAACGATAAGATCGAGACTGCTAGATTTGAGGAATCAATTAATGTTCCAAAATCAAATATCTTGAAAACCTATGATATTTTACTTTCAAAAATAGAGAGCTATAATAACACCGCAGCTATTGTAGAAGTTTTTCGGGATATTACTGAAAAGAGAGAAATAGAAGAAAAGTTAAAAAAAGAAATAAAGAAAACTAAAAAATATTTGGATATCGCAAGTGTTTTATTAATTGCGTTAAATTCTAAAGGAAAGATCATTCTCTTAAATAATAAAGGATGCGAGATTTTAGAATGTAAAGAAAAAGATGTTATTGGTAAAAATTGGTTTAATATTTTTATCCCAGATGATTCAAAAAGTCAAGTTCAGGAAGTATTTAATAAATTAATGGCGGGAACAATTGAGCCCGTAGAATATTTTGAAAACGAGATTATAACCAAAAAAGGAAATAGACGAATAATAGCTTGGCACAACACCGTGTTAACAGACGACGATGAGAATATTGTTGGGATTTTAAGTTCGGGGGAAGATGTCACGGAAAGAAAAAAGGCGGAAAAAAACCTAATTGAAATAAAAGAGATGCTAGCCGAGGCACAAAGAATTGCTCATATTGGAAATTGGGATTGGAATATCGAAAAAAATACACTTTATTGGTCTGACGAGATTTATAGGATTTTTGGATTAAAACCACAGGAATTTGGTGCGACATACGAGGCGTTTCTTGCTCGAGTTCATCCAGAAGATCGAAAATATGTAGTTGACAGCGTAAATAAGGCACTCGAAAACGAAGATATGTATAGCATTGATCATCGGATTATCTTGGAGAATGGAAAAATTAAACACGTACACGAACACGCAGAAGTGACCTTTAACAACGAAGGAAAACCAATAAGAATGATTGGAACAGTGCAAGATATCACTAAACGTAAATCAACGGAGCAAAAACTGCGTAATTATCAAGAAAATTTAGAAAATATCATTCAAAAGCGAACTTTTGAATTAGAAAGAGCAAATAAACGGTTAAAATTTGAAATTGCAGAAAAGGAAAAAACAGAACGAAAATTTAAAACTATTTTTAAACACGCAGGAGATCCAATTTATATACACGATCTTGAGGGAAATATAATCGATGTAAACAGAATTGCTTGTCAACAATTGGGATATTCTTACGCAGAATTAAAAAAGTTGAATTTAAACGATATCGAAGCACCACAAACAGAAGATCAGTTTACAAATCAAATAAAGAATCTAACAGAACAAGGAACTCTGATGGTTGAAACCGCACACACAAGAAAAGACGGGCATGTGGTACCCATCGAATTAAGCCTACGGATGATTGGATTTGAGGGACAAGAAGCAGTTCTAAGTATTGCGAGAGATCTTACGGAGAGAAAAAAGTTTGAAGATATCCGAAGGAAGTTTGTGTCAACTGTTTCGCACGAGTTAAGAACTCCGATATCGATTCTTATCCAATCGGTAAAAAATTTAAATAAATACGAAAAGCATCTTAAACAAGATGATAAAACACATCTCATGGAAAGTATAACTAGAAATATCGAAATTCTTTCAAAGTTGGTAGACGATCTATTAGTTCTCTCAAAAATAGACGAACAGAGAATTTCCATAGAAAAAAGGGAGTTCAATCCTCTAAAATATATTAAAGAAATAAAAGTTAATCTTGAACCGCGTCTGTACGAGAAAGATTTAACTTTTAAAATTGAAATTGATAAAGATCTCAAATTAATAGGCGATTCTACTAAGATATCTCAGATTTTTAATATATTAATTGATAATGCTGTTAAATATTCTAAAAACGGAACAAACATAAAAATTAAAGCTATTGACCACTATGAAGGCAAATATAATCCCCATAATAATGACGGTATTTTGTTTTCAGTTAAAGATCAAGGAATTGGAATACCCGAAACTGATCTAAATCATCTTTTTGAAAGATTTTACCGGTCAGATACGGTTCACAATATTCCGGGGACGGGATTAGGATTATCAATCGCAAACGAATTAATAAAGCTTCACAACGGTAAAATCTACGTTGAGAGCAAGTTCGGGAAAGGAACTACATTTTTGGTGTTTTTACCCTACTTAGAAAAATAGAAAAGTAACAAATTTTCTGGGATTCAGAGCCTAATTACCCATCTAGAGACATTCCCTTTTTGAGATTTGTAATGATTTTAAGGATTCAATAATTTAATTAGATCGGAGCAAACTATAAAAAGATCATTTTACTAATTAAGAGTATTAAAAATAATACGAGATAGATTTAGATTAAAATTCGAGCAATTTACTTTCTTTCGAATCCATAATATCTGATATAAATTAAGAAAAGCATATCATGTTTAATGTCTTAAAATGTAATAAAGGTGTTTAATTTGTCTGAAAAAAAACCACTGATAATGATTGTAGAAGACAACAAGGATATTGTATTTAATATCAAATTAACTTTAGAATTCAATAATTACGAAGTAATCAGCGCAGAAAATGGAAAAGAGGCTTTAGATAAGCTTAAGAAAGTTGATAGGTTGCCCGAAATAATACTTAGCGATATTATGATGCCTGAAATGGATGGATATGATTTTTTTAAATATATTTCTGAAGATCACAAATTAAATATGATTCCCTTTATATTTTTAACTGCTCGAACTTCTCCCAATGATGTAAGATTTGGGAAAATGTTAGGGGTAGATGATTACTTAACAAAGCCTTTTGAAGAGGAAGATTTATTAGCAATTATAGCAGGCAAAATTAATAGAAGAAAAAAGATTGAATCAATAAACCAGAATTTTCAGTCTCTTATTTCTTCTATTCAAGCCGATTTAGGTCCTTCGATAAGTAGAGAAGATAAGAATCTTGTGTTATTGTTGATTGTATTTTGGGACGACTTATCTGGGCCTTTGCTGAAAGACTATTTTCCTAAGGACATAAAAACATCATATTCGATTAAAGAAATTGGTCAACAACTTTTCCAAGCAACTGTTTCAATTTACGGACAGGATAATATAACCAAATCTGAAGGAATACTTCTTAACATCGAAAATATCCAAAAATTTGGATACATTTTTTTTGATTCATATCCAGACTCATCAACAAGATCTAAGGAACGACAATATATGATAGCAGTGATATCTCCTAATATTACCTACTTTCAATCTCTTAAAATTAAAGAAATTTTTGAAAAGATCTCCAATCTCATCAAGAATCAAGAAAAGTACAAGCTTAAAACATATTGGAAAAAAATTTCTGAATTATTATCTACGCCAATAGTTAAATAATTTATCCAATATTTAATAATAAATTATACTTAATTGGAAAAAATGACAAAAACCTCTATGAAATATCCAGTAAGCGTTATTTCGGGACTCTTATTCATGGTTATATTCTGGACATTCACGGGGATTGCGATCTATTATTATCCTGGTAATTATAATCCGTTAACCAATTGGATGAGCGATCTTGGACATATGGAATTAAATCCTAAAGGGCACATTTATTTCAACATTGGATGTATAATATCGGGAATCTTACTGGTTCCGTTTTTTATTGGATTATACGAGTGGTACATCGGTGAAAGGAGAAATGTCATCCTTACTATTATGACGCAAATTGCCGGGGTTTATTCAGGCTTTGCGATGGTAATGATTGGGGTCTTTCCCGAACATTATTGGGAAATTCACATTTTCTGGGCTATAATGTTATTTACTACGACGATATTAACCTTCATTTTACCTTCTTTAGCGCTATATAAGTATAAATTTACCCGTAATATTGCGATTTATGGGTTTGCAGCGACAGTCGTTAACCTCGTATTGTGGTTATTTATTTATCCCGTTTTAGAATGGACCACAATAATCGCCTCGTTTGGCTTTATTGGGCTTATCATCCATAGTATGTATAAAAGAATTGACAAATTACGAGCAATTCGTCTGAGTTTGAGATCAATTAAAGTGAAAAAATAAAATAAGTAAATGGCTTTATAGTATCAAGAAAATCCATAAAAATTAATAAACAGATTTTTTAATATTTACAAAAATTAGCATATTTAGAGAATTTTTTGGTTAAACTATTATTTTTAAGAATGTCAAAATGAGAAAATCTATCTCCTTATAGAATTTTAAATCGAAAGAAATCACCTAAATTTAAGATAATATTATTTTATTTAGTTTTTATATGGTGTTGTGGGGGCGATAAATACGGATCAAAAGAAGAGTAA
>WJKD01000667.1 GCA_014729315.1 Promethearchaeota archaeon
TATAATTAACCATGGTTAAGGATATTAAGGATTTTAGGTGTTTTTTTGTGGCAAGTGAGGGTTGATCAATCGTGAAAAACGGAGAGAATGCGAATAACCCTTCGCACACTAAAAAACTGAACAATGGAAGTGTAAAACACTTGTAGAATAAAAGAAAAAAATGTAAAATGAGAAAAAAAAAGGATAAATACGTGGCTCGGATTGGTTTTGGTTTTGAGCCGAACTTCGTTATTCGAGCATTTGAAGGAACTCTTGCTCCGTGATGACCTGGGTGGTGTCTTGCGCTTGGGCTTTCTTGTATTTGGCGGTGGGCGTGGTATCGTTGGTGACCAAGTAGTCAAGATCCTTGGTGACCGACGATTTGAACTCGCCGCCTTGCTCCTCGACGATGGTTTGCGCTTCGGCTCGCTTCATCGTGTCGAGCTTGCCCGTAAAGCAGAACTTCAGATCTTTTAGTTTTTGCGTCATAGGTTTGGTCCTCTTTTTGATTTTTATTTTGTTTGCGTCTAAAACCGCAGTCATCTGCGGGTAGAGGTCGTTAACCCCTTGGATCAACGTGGTGGTGGTGATCTCTGCGAATCCGTCGATCTTGCTGAGCTGGGAAATGGAAGCGTTTTTGATGGAATCGAGGGTGTCAAAGCCCGCGCTGACCACTTTTTTAACCAGTCGTTCTCCTATGCCCTCGATGTCGAAGGCGGCGATAAAGCGTTCTAAAGGGACTTCCTCGACGGCGAGCAAGTTGGTAAGTGCTTTTTGGGCGGATCTTTGTCCGACTCCCTCGAATTTCGTGAGGTCGTTGGGGTGGAGGTCGTATAGATCGGCGATCTGCTTGACTTTCCCGTTGTCGAATAGGTTCTTGAGGATGAGCTTTTCGCTAAAGTGCTTAACTCCCAGTTTTTTGATCCACTTTTGGAGGCGGTGATACCGTCGTTTGGGGCATTCCTCGTTGGGGCAGTAAAGTTTGGTGCCTTCGTTGGTGAGGTTGGTCCCGCACGTTTCGCACGTGGTCGGGACTTCGACTGTTGTGGCGTTGCTCGGGGTGGAGATCACGTGCTCGATCTTGGGGATGATGTCTCCTCGCTTGGAGATGGTAACTTCTGAGCCGATCTTGAGGTTTAGTTCGCTGAGAAGGTTGGGGTTGGCGAGGCTCGCTCTTTTTCAGGCGATCCTGCCGGAAAAACGTTTTACATTTCCGATAAATTATGCATCAACGGTCGGGCTACGATAGGCTTCGCACAAATGCTAGAGGAACAAGATAATACGTTTACGTATGAGCTTACAAGCGATAACAAAATTAAACTACAGCAATTTATCGTAGATAGCGCTAACACGCATTTCAAAAAGTATGAAGCCAAAAAGTACGACACTTTATGGGACAAACACGCCCAAATTGCCTACGAAGCTGCTTACTTCTCCTATCTAGACCAAGACGGAAATTACGAATCGTTAATCCAACCTACGATGCTCGCAGAAGATGTGCGCTATTATGTCCCCGATGGAAAGAGCCTATACGTGTTAGAAGAATTCGAGGGATTTACCCTCTACGACGAGAAAGATAAAAAATTGAATTATCCTACCATGGAACTGCTAAGCAAATTAGTAAGTGCGGACAACCCCACGCCTCCTTGGATAATTGACGCCCAAGGGACCGAAAAAGAAGGGTACAGAGAGCTTTCTAAGGATAACTTCTTTACCTAGGTCGATGAAAATGCCCTAGAAATGTTCGCCGAAGAAGGAAGCACCGTGAAAATAGGCGCTTTGCTCCTCCAAGACGGCAACCTCCTATGCTTCGACGGGAGTAAGTCCAACTTATTTTTAGTCAGCGGGTTCGAAAAATGCTCGTTTTCCCAGCGGGTTATGGGGAAGAAAGTGGTCACTACTCCGGCGGTTGGCACGATAGACAACCAAATCGCCTTTGAAAACGCCCTTTTAGAAATGGACGACCCGTATGCGGCGAAGGGGACTTCCAGCTTGAGTAAGTTCTACGATGGACTCCTGAAAGCAGGGGAGATCCTCGGAATAGACTACATCAAGGTACCATTCTCGAACCCAGACCTCAACCTTTTAACTGCGGGTGTGAAAAACTCTTTAGAAGCCGAAATCGCTTTTTCAGAGATGACTGACCTCGGACAATTGTTTTTTTCCTTAACTAACAAATTAGATCTAGATGGCAACCCAATTTTGTTATCCGATAAAACCATTTTATATCTAACTAATAGTCTAAAGGATATAAAGGACGAGACTTATATAAAAAAAGATCTTTTAGATAAGACCTTAAAAGAAATTTTTTCTCAGAATAAATATCTCATATCTAATAATATTATCAATGAACTTTCTGATATATCTAAACTTGATCTCATTGCTACTACTCTTGGCATTAACTTTGAAACTTCGGAGAAAAATGATATCGCCAAAGCAATTCATGAAATAAACAAAAAAATTGGTCCGTTTTTATTTAAAATGATTCTTGAGGATAACATAATATGGGATTCCAAGGGTAATTGGTTTTTAAAAGGCGTATACTATGAAAGTAGAGAACAGACAATTGACCTTTTATGCGGTGATTCTATTGTTTTAAATGGAAAATCCTATCATATTGATAATGGTCTAACATTATATCAAGGTCTATTTACCCAATTAATTAAAGATTTAACAGAAGGAAGATCATCTTTTTATCTAGATTTCTCTAGGAATCATTTCGAAAAAGTTCAAAATGCTCTTGACGAGTTAATTTTTCATAGCGCTAAAAGAGCGATCTATAAAAACCATGATAGAGTTTTGGGATTCAACGATATCAAAGTCAGAGATCACAGCGCTCAAGCAAAAGAGATAATTGGCGAGGGAGCAATCAGAAATGTATATATGGACTTATGCTCTTTACTTACTAGCTTCCCCACTCAACTTGATGCTGGTCAAGAAGTATTAAAGGTGTCATTCTACAATTGGATAAAAAATAGGATTGGTCAAGCGCAAACAGGTACTATTACTGAAGATTTCACTTACAATTTTGAAGATTGTTTGTATTCCTACGGAAGTCACAGCGAAAAATATATTTTTAAAATCGTGTTTGCAAAAGCAGATATTAACGAATTTATCGCAAAAAATGGCTTCTTTAGACAACATGATTCATCGCTCTTTGCACCAGCTTTTCAAAGCGAAACAGAAAATGCCCCACACATATCTATTCACTCCTTTTCGGCGTTAAATAATTATCAAGATTTCACCTCCGATTTATTCGAATCATTACAGTCTGCGCCTTGCGAGAAGCTATATTTTATTTTTAGAGGTAGGTACGGTAAACCATTAAAAGGGGCGCGTACCTCTTATTACAACCTAAAACCGTTTTTAAACGCAAAAATTGGCTACGAGCTCGATTTAAAAGATAATTCTGATTCTCAGATTAATCATATCAACCTTATGCGTATGTATGCGGGTCTATTAGCTGGCTATCGTATTTACGTATCTAAGAGTCCCTCAGATTTCAATTTTCCTAAAGGAGTTGGTCTTGAAGCTAGAAATCTTCTCGCAATTCTAACAAAAACAGGGTGCCTAACTTTTAATAAGCGAAATTCTGATACCCCTACAAATGAGATAACTCAATTCGAAAAAATCCTTAATATATTTATTCAAGAGGCATTTGACGATAGCGGACCACTCAGAATTTTAATGAAAAATCATAAACACTCGTTGATTCCGTATTCTGAACCCGGTACTTTTGCTGAACTTTTGCTATCCGAATTATCCTATACGGCTTTAAAGAAGGA
>WJKD01000668.1 GCA_014729315.1 Promethearchaeota archaeon
GAATTCAAAATTTATACATCAAAAAGTGAGGTTTGAAATTGCTCATTAATCCATTGATTTAGATAGAGATTGGGTTCAACTACGCATAATTTATTAAAAGAATATTTAAAATTCGAAAGATACTCCCTTTATTATGACTAAATTCAAAATCGTAGTAAAAAAAGACTGTTACTTTTGCGATAAACTACTTGAGTGGCTTTCCAACAAAGATGTGGATTATAAAGAGATAGATTATTTAGACCCTAACGTGAAAGATTCCTTGGTGCAAAACGAAACCTTTAATAGCATCTATTGTGATATGAGCGCGTGCGTAGAAAGCATACCGATCGTGGTAAAGGACGACGAGAAATTTTATTATGGCGAATTGTGGGATTTAGTAAACAATGAGTTAGATGAAGAAAAAGCCAAAGAAATATTTGAACTCTAACTTTTTTAATTTTATATTTTTTCTTAATTTCGGAAATTGATAAAACTTATTATGTGTCTTATTAGAGAGATTTCATGTTATTTTATTTTCTATAATTAACGATACCAGTCATAAATTTGTTGCATCCTTATAAAGAATAGTATTACGTAGATATATATCTACATGCGAGAAATGTGCGTTTCACGAACATTGCTATAAATATAGTTTTTCAAAGAAAGAAACTTAAATAAATCTGGAGAAATTTATTGCTAAGAAATAGAATTATAAATATTCGAGAAATAATTATTTTAAAATAAGTCTACCCCGTGGTGTAGGTATGTAATGAAAAAAATAATTGAATCGATAAGAAAAATAAATCCCTATTTATTGTATATTATCAAAAAATTTTACGAGGATTTTTACAAGGACAAGTTATATAATCTGTTTAAAAAATCCGAGTTATCAAAGACTATAGAAGTATTTAAAAAAAGCCCAAATAAGCCCGAATGGCTAGAAAAAAGCCTATTAGAATTTTTACAGAGTAAATATCCTACACCAAGCTCTTTTGTATATAACACGAGTAATCTGAGAAATAGATCTCGCAACCGAGTTATGAGCATACTTAAACAGGTGCCGATTAATAAAATCAAAAACAAGAATGTACTTGAGATTGGTTGTGGGAAAGGAATGACATGCTATTTTCTATTAAGATATGGTGCAAAAATTACGGGAATTGACATTATAGACAATTTTAGCGAAACATGTCTTGAATCAGGAGTGAAGCTAATAAAAATGGACGCTTCTAATTTGAAATTCGAAAACAACAGCTTCGATTTAGTCTACACTTTTGATGCATTTGAACATTTCTTAGATCCTGAGAAAGTTCTCCAAGAGATCATAAGGGTAACAAAAAATGATGGATACATTTACGCCTCATTTGGATTGTTTTACGACGCGCCTTGGGGCCCACATTCTTATAGAACAATTAATTTTCCCTATTGGCAACATTTATTCCCAGAAGAGATGATATATAACTTCGCAAAAGAAAGAAATTTACCAGAATTTCCGGAATATACATTTAATCGCTGGAAAGTCGGTCAATTCCGTAAATTATGGAAAAAATACTCCGAAAGTCTAAAGATTATTAAATACAAAGAATATTTGGATCTTAGGTATTTAGATATGATACGAAATTATCCCTCGTGTTTTAAGAGTAAAATAACTAATTTTGAAGATTTAATCGTTACAAGTGCTAAAGTAGTATTTAAAAAAATTGCCTAAAATTTCATTTGATTATTTATATGCTTAGTTTACAGTGAAAATTTGATAGGAAGGAAATAATACAAATAAGCTCCTATCTTTATTAATATTAAACAATAAAATTAACTATAATACAAATAAAAAGTGATGTTTTGTGTACGATTACTTACTATCTGAGGAATATAAAAATCTAAAAGAAGAAGTCCGAAACTTTGTAAAAAACCAAGTTCCTCACTCGCTACTAAAAAACATGGACAAAGACGAAGTACAGTATCCCACTGAATTCTTAGCAGCTTTAGGAAGATCAAATTTAATTGGAATACGATTTCCTAAAAAATATGGGGGTAGAGGTCTTAATTGGGAGGCGGAAATCGTTGCTCAAGAGGAGGTTGGTGTTTTAGGAAGTTCGTTAGCTTGTTTATTTTCCTTAACCAGTATTTGCGGGGAAGCTCTCAATATATTCGGAAGCGAAGAACAAAAGCAAAAGTATCTTAAACCTATGTGCGAGGGAAAGAAGTATTGCGCTGAAGCTTTAACAGAACCGCGGGGCGGATCCGACTTTTTCGGTGCCACGTGTACCGCAGTAAAAGAAGGAGAGCATTACATATTAAACGGAGAGAAGCGATTCGTAGTGGGCGCAGAAGGAGCAGATTTCTTCTTAGTTTACGCCAAAACAAACTTAGACCCCAATGCAGATCCTCATACAGCTTTAAGCTTATTCATCGTAGACAGAGGCGAGGGTGTTTCTACGGAATATCTCTACGGATTGTTAGGGACGAGAGGGGGAGGAGCTGGAAGGTTGAAATTTAACGACGTGAAAGTCCCCGCAGAGAACATCGTTCTTGGAGAAGGGGCGGGAGGTAAAATCTTTTACCAAATGATGGTTCCCGAAAGATTAACAACTGCATCCGGTTTAATTGGGCTTGCTCGAGCGTCTCATAGAATCGCAACAAAGTATAGTACTAAAAGAAAGGCTTTTGGACAGACTATAAATAGGTTTCAAGCAGTTAACTTCATGATCGCCGAGAACTGCACGCTTTTAGATGCAATTCGAGGACTTATTTACAATACCGCAAGAAGCATTGATGCTGGAGCTCCGCCGGCTTTACAGAGAAGATTAGTCTCTGAATCAAAAAAGTTTTCTACGGAGAACTGTTGGAAAATCATCAATAATTCTATGCAGATTATGGCAGGAATTGGTTATACTACTGTATATCCAATCGAACGTCTTTTACGAGATTCGCGAATAGGTCAAATTTGGACTGGGACTAACGAAATAATGTCGTTAATAATTCAGCACGAGTGGTATAAAGAGTTTCTGAGCGATAAATGGCTCGGAAGAGACGTTGAACAAGACGCTATTGACTCCGAGCAAGAAGAAGAGAAGCATTACGGATAATATTAAAAAATGATTTTTAGTTTTCTCTTTATTTTTTTAAATTAATTTTAATAGTTCGTTGAATTAGGGAAGAATTGGTCATATTTCCTATTGCTGTCTCTGAAAAATTTAATTGAAAAAAAAATTGATTAAAAAGAGTTAAAATTGGCATTTAATTTTCTTTTTCTATATATTTAACGAGCCAGTTTGGCATAATCAGGGATAAATAGCTTAATATCATAAAAATAAAAGTAAATATCCAAGCTATGTATATAAAAATTGAATAGCCTGGGTGATCAGAAAATACAATCAAAACTGTGTCCATTATTATAAAAAAGAACCACATCAATGCACTGATCATTGAATACGCAAGCAAGGATAATCCGAGCTGAGTCTTTTTATCTTCAGTTCTTTTTTTTGCTTTCTGACAGATTATAATTATCGCTATATAAATCGCAGCTGAATGAGCCACAAGACTTCCCGTTGAATATAATCTAGTATTTAGCTTACCCTCGTAAGCTTCTGCAGGAAATCCCCACCAATTTGTTGGAAGCCATAACGCAATTATTATTATAATGCCAATCACCACAAGTGGAATGAATACTCTGTTTCCCCTCTCTGTTATCTCCCTTATAAACATAAAAAAAAAGAGATTCCACACGACTACGCAGCTATATGCGAATGGTAACGAAAACCTATAAAGTTCCTTATAATATCCTGTAATAAATGCCTCTAATAATCCTAAAATTAGGGTAAAAACAGCTATTGCCATTGTTATATATACTAAAGCTAAATGTAAAGGTGCAATTACTTTTCTTTCATGCCATTTTTTAATAAGCTTCGTTGCCATAAAGACACTTAAAATAAAAAGACCAATATAAACTAATAAGATTGGAAAAACTCTTATTTCAAATTTTGAGTAACTATTAATCATAAACAATGCTCTCTCTTTTTCAATTAAAGTATTTTCATTTTTTAATTCGGATATTGAAAATATAGTCTAAAATCATCAATTTAAATTTTAACTAAATTTTAGTAAATAATTCACGGCCCAGCTCTATAATATGTATTAACATTTTCTTAACAGAAAGTGAACCAAAGATATGAAAAAATTATAATCTCGGAAAACAAAATCTAGAAATTGGAAAAAATTAAATAAAATAAGTTAACTTTCTTTAGATTTATACCGTATCGTGACTAATAGGTCTCTGAGTTCGATTTTATCGCTGTCCTTTTTTACGTACTTTTTCTTTACGCCCTCGGATAAAGGAAAGGTTGTTATATCCGTACCTTGAAGTGAGACCATTTTACCAAAATCGCCCTCTAATACGAGACTCATCGCTTTTAACCCAAATCTCAATCCTAAAATCCTATCAAAAGAATTTGGCGTTCCTGCCCTCATGGTGTGACCTAAAACTACGCTTCTACATTCGAATTCGACGCCGTTTTTCTTGAATTCCTTTTTAAGATCCTCTCGCAGATTTAATTCATTCGCAAGGATGTTAGAAATGTTTAAACTAGATAAAATAGGGTTTCCAAACGCATCTTTTGGTAATTTTTTTATTGTTTCAGGGGAGATTGTTTGAAATTGATGTTCTAAAGACTTTTTAGATGGATATGCTCCCTCGGAACAGGCTATAATATGATATTTGTGTCCTACATTAACCC
>WJKD01000669.1 GCA_014729315.1 Promethearchaeota archaeon
CCATTCCCGATTTTTGTTGGTCCAAACGAAGGAGTAAAATTATTTGTCTCAATTATAGATTGGAATAGTATAAATTCACCAAGCGAGACTGCATCAATTTATATTCTTTCGAATGATCCTGACACTGATATTACTCTAGTCAAAATAACAGCCCATCCCAATTCATTTACTGCAATAAAACCAGATCAACCAGAATATTTAAAGCCTGAGAATATCATATTAAATAAAAACTACCCCAATCCCTTCAACCCCACAACAACATTTAGCTACGAACTACCAAAAGCAGCATTTGTCACACTGTCAATTTTCAATACATCCGGTCAATTGATAGAAACGCTTATTAATAGAGCAGTCGAAGCAGGTCATCATCATGTTAAATGGGATGCTGGGGATCTTAGTTCCGGAATTTATTTGTATCAATTAAAGGCAGGCGACCAGCTAAGAAGTGGGAAATGTTTATTAGTTAAATAATAAAAACAGACTGATAACCATAATAAAACGAGGTTTCAATAAACAAAAACCTATATCAACTATTTGGGATTTTCCTGAAAAAATAAGAACCATCTGGTTTACGATATATCCGGCAGGGTGGTTTGTCGAAAGTCGCTGATAATCAGCAATTACAGTTCTATTAGTGCTACTTTGCCGGACAATCTTTTTGGACCGTATTGATGCCGACTTGTTACTTCCTTTTATATTAAATCCGTTCCGATCAAATTAGATAACTCTTTTGAATAATGTTCGTCTATGTTAGCATTTTCAAAAATATCTCACAAATTACTATCCCTGAATATGATTTTCTCAGTATTTTCCCTTCCACATTTATATCCCACTCACCTCAAAAATATATTTGCATCTTGCTATTTTTTTCATATATTAAAAACATAGATTATTCAAATTAGTGATTTCGCTTTCATGAACTTTTTGAATATTTTATTTCCTTATGATTTGGAAAATGCGATTATGCAGACGTCGCACGAATATTCCGGGGGTTAAAAATCTGACATTATTTGGAAAAATAGAGGTAAATCATGAATATAGAAAATAAAGTAGCAATTGTCACCGGCGCGAGTAAAGGAATCGGTAAAGCCACGGCATTAGCGCTGGCAGAAGCCGGAGCGCATCTGGCAATTTCTGCCAGATCGAAAAAATTATTGGAAGATACCGCACAGGAAATACGGAAAATGGGCCGTGAGGTGCTAACGTTTGCGGGTGATATGAGTGTTGAGGATGTTATCAGGCAATTTATTAATGCGACAGTGGAAAAATTAGATAGAATCGATATTTTAGTAAATAACGCGGGGATCGGACATTTTCATAAAATCGGCGAGATGCCCACCGAACGCTGGGATGAGATGTTCAACCTGAATATCCGCGGGATGTTTATCGCCACGCGGGAGGCGCTGCCACATCTTCGCAAGGCAGGCGAATCTGTGGTGGTGAATGTATCATCCCTCGCAGGTAAAAACGCGTTTGTAAATGGCGGTGGATACGCAGCTACCAAACATGCTGTCATGGCATTCAGTCGCTGCCTGATGCTGGAAGAACGGGAAAACGGCGTTCGGGTGCTGGTAATGTGCCCGGGATCGGTTGCGACACATTTTTCCCGTGATCCGGACAATCCCCGCCAAAAGCGAATTACGCAACCGGAAGATGTCGCTGAAAGTATTGTTCACATGATCAGGCTACCTCAGCGGGCAATGGTCAGTGAAATCGATGTCCGGCCAACAAATCCGTGATTATCATTAATAAAGAATTATGAACAAGGAAGAATATGTTTTCTGATGAACTTATCAGCACGTTACGATCAGCAAAATCAGTCGCAGTTTTGACTGGCGCGGGAATTTCTGCGGAGAGCGGAGTTCCTACTTTTCGCGGGGAGGATGGTTTGTGGAAAAAATACCGCCCCGAAGAGTTGGCAAATTTTACTGCGTTTATTAAAAATCCGGAGCTGGTATGGGAATGGTACCGCTACCGCAAAAATATCATTCATGAAGTACAACCAAATGCGGGACATTACGCGTTGGCTGAATTGGAGGAACAATACACGGATTTTTCTCTCATTACTCAGAATGTCGATAATTTACACCGGCGCGCCGGCAGCAAAAATATTTACGAATTGCACGGGAACATAACACGCAACCGTTGCGTTGATTGTAATAGATATTTTTCAGATGATGAATTACAATTTGAGGACGTGAAAGTTCCCCGTTGTTCATGCGGTGGCTTGGTTCGGCCGGATGTTGTATGGTTTGGTGAGATGCTGCCGGAACGTGAATTGAGAATAGCGTTTGAAGCCTCACAACGGTGCGATGTGTTTTTGTCTGTCGGGACTTCTGCACTGGTTCATCCTGCGGCAGCGCTTCCTGGTGAGGGAATACAAGCCGGTGCTTTTGTTGTTGAGATTAATTTTGAACCCACTGTTATTTCCGACCATGTCAACGAATCAATCATCGGGAAATCGGGGGAAATTTTACCACAATTACTTGAAAAATTAGCTCAGTCATGAAAAAGACAATTATCATTTCAATCGTTACGACTCTTCTGATTCTTGGAGGTTGTGCGTATTACAATACCTTCTTCAATGCAAAGAAGTTTTTTAAAGAAGCAGAGGACGAACGTAAAAAGAGCAAAGATGACCAGATGCCATCTTCTGCTCGTCAAAAATATGAGCAAGCCATTAAAAAAGCATCAAAGTTATTGGAATTCTATCCAGATAGTAAATATGTGGATGATGCTTTGTTTCTGTTAGGAAAAAGCTTTTATTATCAAACAGAGTACCGTAAAGCAAAGCGTAAATTTGAAGAATTGATTCAGAACTATCCTGAAAGCGAATTTATCCCTGAAGCCCGGTTGTGGCTTGGTAAGACACATACGGAATTACGCGATTATGAAACAGCGGAGCGTAATTTCCA
Source organism: Promethearchaeota archaeon (assembly GCA_014729315.1). The sequence goes on from WJKD01000669.1 coordinate 2,916, forward strand.
AAGTATCATGACAGAAAAGGCGGACCGGGAGATTATCGATGAAGCGCAATTTTTGCTTGGCAATCTGCATTTTCACAAAGAAGATTACATTCGCGCTGTTGGTGAATACGAAATCGCGGCTAAAAATGCCAAAGATAAATCTATGCGATCCCAGGCATATTATCGGATGGGCGAATGCCATCTTGAATTGAAAGATTACGCCGCGGCGGCGACTGCTTTTGAAAAAGCGAAAAAATATAGTACCACACCGGAATCAGAATTTGAAGCTCAGTTTAAGGCAGGTCTTGCGAATAAAGAACTGAAGCAATACGACAGGGCTATTGAAATATTCACCGATTTATTAGGTGATTTTAATAATGAAGAAAATTGGCCTCTTTGTGAGCTTGAAATTGCGCATTGCCTTTATCATAAAGGGGAAGTTTCCAATGCGATTGAATGGTACGAATCGATCACTCAAAATGAAAACAAGCGATCAACGCAGGCAAAAGATGCTTCTGCCAAAGCATATTACCAACTGGGATATATTTACCAGATGGATAAATCCGAATACGAGCAGGCGAAAGAGTATTATGATCTTTCGGTGAAAGAATACAGTCGTTCGGAAGTAGCTGATGATGCAAGGGCAAGTAGTAAAAATGTTCAGAATTTGCTTGCACTCAAG
>WJKD01000002.1 GCA_014729315.1 Promethearchaeota archaeon
AGTAGGAGCGCTTTTTGCTATTCCGATATGGATAAAGTTAGCAAATCGGAAAAATAATAATAGACAGATCTATATTATAAGTGCTTTATTTTTAGCATTTGCTTCGATTCCTTTAACTTTATTTGCGGATTACTTTATCCTCCTAATATTTATAATTATTTGGGGTGCAGGTTTAGGGGGATTCTGGGCTATAAATAGAGTTATTTTAAGCGAAGCTGTTGACGAGGCAGTGGTTAATACGGGTAAGCGCGAAGAAGGAATTTACACCGGTATTATGATGTTTTTTAACAGATTAGCAATCATCGTTCAAGTGTTAATCTTTGTTTTTGTCCATTCATTTACCGGATTCGTGGAAGGCGCAGCAACGCAATCAGAACTAGCTCAAATAGGAATTAGATTACATATTGGTTTGATTCCAATGATCGTACTTCTTTTAGGTACGCTCTATTTCGTCCGAACATACGATTTAACACCCGGAAAAGTTGAGGAAATACAAAATAAACTGAATATACTAAAGCTATGAATTAATAGGAGTTTTTTTAAAAAATAAAGTAAAATAATTTTTCTTTTTTTTTAAGTTCCCGCAATTCTTTTGGGATATGGGGTTTGTGCTTTAAGGTTTTGATGCAAAAGTTTATCTACAAGTTCAAATCGCTTCTCTCTAAAATCCTTATCATACCAAAGATTATGTAATTCATTCGGATCGTTTTTTCTATGGTAAATATCTCCGTATCCTGGCATACTTTCGTAAATTGTTACTTTATAATCCTCAGTTATCAGATGACGCAGACGAGACTTGAGCGTTCCTACTTCCTCGTCATTTTCTACAAAACAGCAATCTCTTAATTTTACTTCAGGGTCTTTTAAAATAGGCGTGATGTTGAGCCCTTGCATATCTGGGGGGTGGTGTCGCTCCTTTATCCCTAAAAGATTTAAGATCGTTTTTGGATAATCTATTGAACTTACTAACGAGTTTGATACACTACCTGGTTTAGTCATATCAGGAACTTTCCAGATCAAGGGAAGTTGTAGCACGCCATTGAAAGGACACGGCCCTTTAAAAAGCATTCCGTGATCTCCCATCAAATCACCGTGATCACTTGTAAAAATTACTATTGTATTATCAGCTAATCCATGTTTTTCTAACGACGCTAATATTTGACCGACACATGCATCAACATAACCAATCGAAGCGTACGTAAGGGCGGTGATTTTCCGCACTTCCTCCTCTGAACTCTCCCGTAAAAACGCTTTTTTAAAGGGTGGATTTTTAAGATGTTGTCCTAAGTAAGGATGACTATATAAATTATCTATATCGCCAAAATTCTTTGGAAGTTCTATATCTTCCGGTTTATACATGTTTTGGTATTTTCCCGGAGGATATATCGGATAATGAGGATCGGGAAAAGAGCAATGCAGATAAAAAGGTTTCTTACCGTAATCTCCTTTAGCAAATCGATCCAAAAACGCGAGAGTTCGTTCTTTTACGTAACTTGTGTTGTAATATTCCTCTGGAATCCCGTCGCAAAAAAGACTGAACAGATTATCGTAGTTAAGACATTGTTCTTTTACTCGCTCAGCAATATTAGGGGATTTTTCTTCCAACCATTCAATATAATGTCCGGAGCATATCGTTCCGTTTCCTACAACTACTTCAACCTCATCGTATCCGTAATAAGGATCCGGAAATTTATCCCTTACGGGATCTTTTCTGCCTTTGGGGTCAACCCAGCTAGCTAAGTTCTCAGCAGATAACGCTTTTCGCTTAAAAGGAGCCATCCAGAATTGATGATGGATTTTTCCGATTGCTGCGGTGTGCCAGCCTCTTTTTTTTAACGATTTAGTTATAGTTTGCGTATCCTCTCTTAAATTAATTCCGTTGCTTCTCACGCCGTGGACGTTTGGATATACGCCTGTCATAAGAGTCGCTCTGTTCGGCATGCAAATAGGATTCGTACAGAAATAATTCGTAAATCGAACGCCTTCTTTTGCGAGACGATCAATATTGGGTGTTTTTAAGACAGAATTTCCGTTACATCCGAGATGATCGTATCTTTGAGCGTCAGTTATGATAAATAACACATTCATTTTTTCGCTCATAATTTTCAAGTCAACTTAAATGAGATATCTTATATTTCTATTGTATTTAACAGATTAGGTAAAATTTAGATTGATAATTAAATTTATTAAAATACTAAATCTATTTTAAAGGTAATATTATGAGTGCTCAAGACAACGAGAACTTACCAAAAAGCCCGATAGAGGCTCAAGGTATGTTAATTAAAGCTTTTTACAATCAATTTGGAAAAAAAGCGTTGCCAATCATCAAGGAAATTTGTAGAAAGCAAGGTAAGTCGCTTGGTCTAAGGATTAAGAAAAAATTAATCGACAACAATTTACCACTAGTGGCAAAAGCATTTTCAAAGAGTTTCGATCAAAATTTTGTGAAAATCGTAAACTTAACAGATACTTGCTTTCGAATCCAAGGAACCCGATGTCCTTTCGGTCTCGAAAACACCTCAAGAGAATTGTGCGAAGCAGTCATGGAGATCGATCACGAATATTTCCGAACTGCGATGAGCGAAGAGATTACTTTGGAGATAGTTAAAACAGTAGCGGAAGGAGATTCACGCTGCGATACCGTTTATAAACTGAAAACGGAATGAATAAATAAAATTTAATAAATAGGTTTTCCGAATTACTTAGGGCAATTTTATAATTACAGATACGCGTTATTTAATTTCTTCAACAAATCGCTAGCAATTGTTTTATTTTCGTTTAAAACATTTACGTTTTCCCATGGATCTTCTTTTACATCGAATAGAGAAGATTTTTTTCCATCTCGAACAATAAGTTTATATCTACCGTCAGAGACCATTTTCCATTCGTGTACACCGACTTCTGACAAATCAAGCGCAGAGATTTGGAATTTCCGATGAGTTTGAGAATTTCCTTCTAATAAATGTTGTAAAGAAAGAGAACCTATTGCATCTTTCATGGAAGCTTCCGAATAATCAAGAATAGTTGAGGTTAAATCTTGCATTTCTACCAATGCATCGCTATACATCCCTTTTTTTGAATCTGGTCCGGCAATAACCAGTGGAATCTTGACAGAACCCCTATAAGGTCTTGTTTTCCCGTATTTTCCAAAATCTCCAAGCATTTCTCCATGATCGCTTGTATAAATAACCATCGTGTTTTCCAACTCTCCCCTTTTTCTTACCTCGTCAAGAATTAATCCAATGTTACGATCTATATTTTCAAGCATTGCGGAGTAATTTTGTCGAACTTTAATTTCCTCGTCCCTTTTTTGCTCACTCCCCTCATTTGGAGGAGGAAACGATGTATTTTTGCAATTCTCCTTCATAGATTCTGTAATATCCCACGGATCGTGGGGACCCGTAAAGTTCACAACTAAATGCCAGGGTTTATTGAAATGTAAATCTCTAAGCATTTGTATGCCTTTTTTCGTCAACCAGTTATCGCAGTAAGCGTAATCTGGTAATGGCGTGGGACTCGAGTTAAGATTATTTTTTCCGAAACGTTTTAAGAAATCTTCCACATGAGCCACGAGTAAATTCTGCTCAGAAAGAAACTTCAAGTAAGGCCCCTTAGGTTTATAATTTACGGGTTTTACTCTTCGCCTTCTTCCTTTCGCGTCTCTCTCCATAATAACGGAGCGTATTGCATCCCATTTGCCTTCGTTGTCAATTACGTGTGTGAATCCGAGTTTTTCTAATTCGGGGAGCCAACCGTTTAGTCCCCAAAAAAGGGTTGGTTTGTGGAGATCTAATTTTCCAACAGCTCCCACATTATATCCCCGTTTCTTTAGAATGGAATAATAGGTCTTTTGATCAAGAGGATAGTTTTCGTGATTACCTTTAACCCTACAATCCTTATATCTAACTCCCGCAGCAAGGCACGCCCTAGCAGGAGCACACAAAGGAGATGGAGTTATAGCGTTGGTAAATGTAATACCCTCACTCATAATATTCCTTATATTGGGCATTGTAAGAGGTAAAGATTCCATTTTCAGTTCTTTAAATACTTCGGGCTCGTAAGGCATCCAGTCGCCTCTATGTTGATCGGAGATAAAAATCAAGAAATTAGGTCTTTCCATAATTACTCCACTATCCCATCGTGATTAACATAGATCATTTTATCTTAGATTTATAGAATTCTTATTAAAGCCCCATTCCCTCTTTTACTTCAACTTTCGGAATTAAGTCTTCAAAATATCTCTGGTAAAGCTCGTTTCCTATTTTTTGACCCTCATCAGTGTGACTTAAGTTGTTATTTTCGTAAAAATCGTTATTTCTATCATATAATTCTAAAAGCTTTCCCGTAGAAGAGTCAACCACGAATTTCCAATCCTCCGTGACTCCCATAGCGTAATTACTCACCTGACTTATAATTATTTCTTTATGTTTATAGTTTTCATCTACACCTTTTTCTTTCAGGAAGGGTAATAACGACTTACCTCGGTGGTTTGGCGGAGTGTTAATATTGAGAAGATCATACAACGTAGTGGTGATGTCAAGCAATTCAACATCATTTTGAACGATTTTTCCTTCCATTCCTTTTGGAGGGCGAATTATTAAAGGTACTTGGACTGATGAGCGATAAAAAACAAATTTCATAAACAACTTATGATCGCCAAGTTGTTCTCCGTGATCGCTAGTATAAATTATCCACGTATTATCGAGTAAATCGTTTTCTTCGAGCGCCCTTCTAATTTCACCTACTTTTTCGTCAATTAACGTCACATTCGCATAATACGCGGCTTTAGATCTCTTTACGTAGTCTTTGGTGAGGAATTTGCTACGACTAATAATGCGGGAGTTTGAAACATAGCGTGGTAAAGGTCTTTCAGCTTCTTTAAAGGCCTCTTCTTCCAGTTTAATATCTTCCGAATCGTACAATTTTCTATATTCTTCCACGCAATCGAATGGATCGTGCGGACCCGGAAATCCAACTAAAAGGCAAAATGGATTGTCAGATTTAGGGCTTTGTGCGTAATCATTTATCCATTTGACCGCCAAATCCCCTACAAAATAATCTATATAAAGCTCTTTAGGTAAAGGAATAGGTTCTGCGTAAATTATGGGATATTTCATGGCCCATTGATGATAGGTTTCTAATAGGTTTTCTTTTTTCAGAGCATCCATGTAACACGAACCTACATAAGCAGTTTCCATTTTCCCGCAAACTTCATGACACTCGTCAAAACCTAGTTCGTACATTTTTGAATAATGGTTTTCTACATGATCTATGATTTTTAAGTCTTTATCTCCGGCTTTATGTAAAGCATCGTAGCCAAAATGCTTAACCAAGTGCATTTTACCGATATCCACATTGAAGTAACCTTTTTCTTGAAGCTTTTTTAAATACGACCATTTAATCAGTTCTGGATTCGATTCGTGAATATAATTTTTATTGGTATATGTCTTAGTTTCGTGAACATATCTTCCCACTAGAAACGCAGCTCTCGTGGGAACGCATAACGGAGATTGAGTAAATGCGTTCTGAAATCTTACGCCTTCTTCAGCAAGTTTGTCTATATTTGGGGTTTTTACCGGAGTTCCCGCGCAACCTAATACATCAGCTCTGTGCTGATCGGGCATTATTATCACAAAATTCGGTTTATTTTTCATATCTCGTCATATCCCATCCAATTGATAGAAAATTATAATTAATTTTATCTGATAAGACTTTGGAAATAAGTTTTATACACGCGCTCCTTTTTTTGGTAAGCGATCTTGAAGAATCATTAGTTCATATAAAAATTTCTTCAACAAGTCATTCTTCAAATGCTTTGAATTCTCATCAAACCATAGATTATTTAATTCTAGTGGATCGTTTTTCAAATCAAAGAAATCCCCGTAATTCTCAAAGCCTTGATATATTGAAATCCTATAATTTTCGGTTACCATCGTGCGGACTCTTAAATCAGGCAATTTATAAGAATCTTTCTGCGAGTCCTCGTCTTCTTCGATTATACAGTTATCTCTAATTTTTACTCCGGGATTTTGTAATATTGGTGTTAAATCATATCCCTGCATACCTGAGGGATGATATTTTGATTTTACCTTTAATAAACTCAAAATCGTCCTTGGAATGTCAACGGAGCTAGCTAGAGAATTTGTTATAGTTCCAGGAGTGCTAATATCGGGTACTTTCCATATCATCGGTATTTTTACATATCCTTGAAAATGCGCTGGTCCTTGAAAGAGTAATCCGTGATCTCCCATCAAATCTCCGTGATCGCTTGTAAAAACAATAATCGTGTTATTTTCTAAACCTTGAGAATGTAAGGCTTCTAGAATTTCCCCGATACCAGCGTCGATCATTGCTATCGATCCATAAGTGTATGCTATAAATTTTCTAATTTCTTCCTCGTTTGTTACGCGCAACCAGTTCATTCTATAGACGTCCAGATAATTTTTTAAGACTTTATGATTTTGGAGAGTTTTTATATCGTTTAGAGTGGAAGGTATTTCAATATCATTCGGGTCGTACATGTGATTATAGGGTTCGGGCAGACATACTGGATGATGCGGATCAGGAAAAGAACATAAGAGAAAAAAGGACTTTTTATTGTATGATCCCTTAGAAAATCCATTTAGAAAAGATAAAGTTCTGTCGACTATGTAGTTAGTGGGGTGGAGATTTATAGGTAACAGCGAATCAGAGCAAATATGCTCTGAAAGTTTTAAAACTCTGCTTTTTACAAGATCGTAATAGTCTGGTGCTTCGTTTTTAATCCAATTCAAATAATGCCCCGCAACAGCATCGCCATGCCCCAGTGTTAAATCGATTTCCTCAAGACCATAATAAGGTTGAGGTATTGGTTTCTTTTCTTTTTTTCCTTCAAATAAATAGGGGATTATCATCTCAGCTGAATCACTTTTTCGACTATATGGCGATCCTTGCCAATTTAAGTGAATTTTCCCCGCGGAATATGTGTAATACCCGAGATTATTCAAAGTTTCAATAAATGTTGAAATTTGTGGATTCAAATTGATTCCATTGCATCTAACACCGTGAACGCTTGGGTACTTTCCAGTAAATATACTTGACCTATTTGGCATACAAAATGGATTGGTACAATAAGCGTTCGTAAACCGAACTCCGTCAGCAGCAAGGCGATCTATATTCGGAGTTTTTAAATCTGGATTCCCCGAACATCCAAGATGGTCAGCACGTTGGCCATCGGTGATAATAAATAATACATTCATATCTTCGCTCAAAAACTTCAATCCTCTTTTAAGAATCCCTTCAGAATTTAATAATTGATTACTTTTCTATACTTTTAACCTTCTCCTTTTATAAATATAACCATTTACTATAAATTCAAACTAAGTTTTAATTATTTAGTTCAGTTTGAGGATTTTATTAAGAATATTGATCTATTTCTGATCTTTTATTTATTTAATTCATTTGATTCATAATTAAATGGCTTTAATTCAGATAAAGGACTTTTAGGGCGTCATAGTTATCATTCATACTTTCTTCTAATTCCGTAATATTCTTAAAGGATCAAAATTTACTAATAGTAAAAAACTCATATCACTCCTTCTGGAACATTATATTGGAGAGCTCTTGTGAGCTCTTTAATATAAACCACTCCCCCCTTACTAATATAAAAATTAAAAGATTGAGAGGAATATTACTTTAATTTATTCTATAACGGGAATATCAACATATGACGCGTGGTCTCTATTTCTCTCAATAGTGTAAGTGGGAATTCCTTCCGCGGGATAGCGATTGAATGTGTCTTTATCTGCCCCCGCTATCGCAATACGTATTCTATGACCTTTTCGAATAAGAACTGAGGTGGGTAAAAAGCCGTAGGTCACTTCCATCAACTCCTCAGGAACGACGGGTTTTGAATCTTTCTCTCGAAAAGAGTGGTATGGAACCACCATCTCGTAAGGGGGCTGTTCCTCCGATATTTTTCGATGAATAAGGCGTAATTCTCCTTCTGTGACGTAGATTACTTTCCCTTTTTCGTCAATATCTTCCAAATATGTAAAAATTGCCCCATCCTCGTGAGTCGAACGCATATATAGTTTTATTATTAGATAACCCGTGATTTCAGTAGCATTGTCTAGGGGAGCACTAGTATAGGTCAATAATTTTTTGTCCATATCAGATCTATCGGGCATTTTCAGCTTCTGATCGTAATGAACGTGCCACCTATTTCCATTACCAGTAGTGACATCAAAATCTACCTCATAGTTATCTTCGCCCCATTTTTTCTGTGGTTTTTTTTGAGTAAGCTCGTTATTTTCAGAGAAATACCATCTTTGAAGTTTCTGGCCTTTAGGAGGCCATATATCCGTTCTTTTCCATTTCTCTTCGCCCATAGTATAGTAATACAGAGCTTTCTCCGTGAAATTATCGTTAATACAAAGTTCAAAAAAATCTAAACGAGCGTTTTGGTGAACTTCCGGTTCGTTAGGGAGGTCGTATTCTTTATAGAAGTAAGGGTTAGTTTTTCGAGTTATCTCGTGGTCCCAATCACCGATTATCGCTCTCATCGGATTATTATACGTCATAAAGCGCTTGATTATATGGTCCGACACCGCTGCGTCCAGCCATCCGCCCCATACATAAAAGGGAATGTTCGACTTTTGAATCTTTCTCTTTTTAGTAAAAACGCTTACGGCGTCTACAGAATCCCTATAAGTCGTGTCTATTTCAGTTTCGTGAACATATATGTTTTGTTCGTGATCTTTTAAGGCTTTTTTTAACATCTCTTTATCTTTATCAGATTCTACGGGCTTCACACCTTTCACAAGAAAATATAGAGGGGGATGAAGCGTAAGGAAGCTTTTACTTTTGTTTTGATCTAATCCTTTATCTAATTCTCCCCAATCAGTCATAAAATAATGATTATAAATTCCTCCAGGACAAGAAATTTCCAAATAATTATCCCATTGGCTACTTATTGGAAGCACTCCTTTGGTATTAGGATGGTTCAAACTCGCTACATATTCTGCCGCAGTTCCTAAATACGAAACGCCCATGGTCACTACCTTTTGGTCTGACCATGGTTGTTCAATTATCCAATCAATGATCTCTTTCCCATCCTTCACTTCAAGTGCTGACCAAGGCCACGGTCTTGCACCAAAGGATGCACCAGTTCCTCTAACATCCACGCTTACGAATACAAATCCTCTCTTTACGCCAGTCTTAAATAATTGTTTTCTAAAGCCCCAAGAGAGATGATTCATGAACCATCGAAAAGGAATTCTAAATTCAAAATCTCTCCAGTATCTGGTTTGTAATAAAACCGTTGGAAGTTTATCCTCTGAGGATAAGTTTTCTGGTAACATCACTTCAACGGCAATTTTCACCCCATCTCTCATGGTAAGATAATATGATTTTTTTTCGAATTCCTTATAGGATGTCTTCCTGCGGGATAGGTTTTCAAATATAAAAGGGTTTACTTCTGAATTAATGCGATCTTGCATTATATTTCTCCCATGTTTTTCTAAGATTAGGATTATAAGAACAAAATTTTGTGAATTATTCTTTATCTATAATATGAGTTTTCAATAGATTTAAAGATTTTTAACAAAGAATTTGGTCATTTTTTTTTGTTAAAGTTGGAATTTCTTACTTTAGAAATTTAAATAAAAATTATAGAATTATTTTTATACGAAAGGATGACAAATATGTACATAATAATAAGATTTAATAAAGTATTATCAAATGTAAAAATCTTTGATAGATAAAACTATCGAGGAAATTGAATGATATTTCAAAATTTTGGATTTCAAATGGTCATTGTTTCTATTAGCTTAGGTATAATTTATATACTAGTCTTATTCTTAATTGGAATTGGACTAATTATCTGGAGAGCAACCAGTCAATCCTTAGATTCCTCTCTTCTAAAAGCTATATTGCTTTCTTTTACATGGTTAATCATTGATGTTCTATTTTGGGGTTTAATATATGTAATTTCCATATTTACTGTGTTAGAATATTTAATCTATGTCGTAATCTTTTTAACTTTATTAATAATGAAAGCAGTTATAAAAATTTTGATTGGAGGGATAATCGCTTCAAAAATATATGATTTAAACTATAGGGA
>WJKD01000670.1 GCA_014729315.1 Promethearchaeota archaeon
AAACATGAATTCTCCTTTATTAGCATCTGCACTAGATTCTTTTGATCCAGGAATTTCTTGGAGATCTTCCATCTTTGGTTCTATTAATTCTTCAATCTCCTTAATGATAACTGGATTTTTCTTTTGAGTGTCTTCAACAAATTTTTGAACCCATTTAAAATATTCGAGAGTATTTGGAACCTCAACCTCAGATGCAACTTTCACATATTCTTGAGAAAGAAGGTCTGTATGATCAGCCAACCTATAAACCTCAAAGCCTAGATCATCTTCTGCGCTCATAAGAGAATAGTCAAAAACGATGCAAAACGCATGAGGATTAGTTTCTTTTTGGAAATATCTATGATTTTTAATTGAGACATCTGAAAAGAACACGCCCCATTGAGGATGTGATATATACCACCCTATGATTTTAAGACCCATTTTAGAATGTTGTTCAGATATTTTTGAAAATAGGGAATAATGTTTATCTGAAAATCCTTGAGATACCTCAGCACCGTGAGTTATTGGAATTGCGTTCATCACTGTTAACACTTTGGTATTCGGATCCTTTTTTCCTAAGCAAACACCCATAACTTCAACGCTTTCAATCTCGTCGCTTCCAAATCTCAACACATGAGAAAGCATATTTCTGAAAGCTTCTTTTTTGATAAATACAGTTCCAACTTCGCTAGTCTTTATCTTATTTTCTTTTTCATTATTTGTCATTAAATACTTTAACTCCTTTTTTCTAATTCTTTTATTCTTTCTTCGAGTCGACCATTTTGGGTTTCTAATTCGTTAATCTTACCTTCCAATTTTTCTTTTTGGTCTTTTAAATCTTTCATTTCCTTAGTATAATTCTTATTTTCATCCTCTAAACGCTGGATCTTATCTTTCACTGATTGAGTGATCTCGTCCAATTTCACTTGAAGACCTTTAAGATTGGACGCGAATTTCTGTTCCTCTTCTTCTAATGTGTTTATTCTTTTGCGAGAGCTATGAAATGCTCCCAATATCTCCGAGTTTAATTCTTTTATCTTTTTTGCAATTAAATCTTTGGCGTCAGAATTTTTATTATTAATAGAGTCTATAAACTTGGCTAACTTCGTTTTAAATTTTTCCAATTCGTCGTTTGTATTTTGTTCACTTTCAGCTAAAGTTGCAATCTCGTTAGTTGCTTTATTTATGTTATTTATTAAATCACTTCCACTGTCTGCTTTCAGCTCCACTAATGAATTATTCACTTTTTCAAGTAAATTATCTTTCAACTTTCCAATTAAATCTATTGTTTTAAGATATTCCTTGTTGATAACTTCAAGTCTATCGTCTACGTATGTTTCTAATTGATCTAAGTTATGAATAAGTTCTGATCTAAAGGTATTCTGAATACGTTTTATCCCGCTAGAGATGTTCTCCTTAATATTTACCAGGCTGTTTTTCATGATTAGGTTATTTTCGCCCATACTTACTACAAACTTCTGGCTAAAAGAATTAAGAAAGTCAAAAATTGGTTTAAATAAGTATTCGACAAAATTAAAAAAATTCTTTTGGAATTTAAGAAGTATCTCGTCAGTATTTAGTGTAGGTTCTTTTCCCGCTAACTGAACATCAGATGGAAAACTTACTTCCCCAAAAGGATCAGGTGTTTCGTTAATTTCTAATATGGGTTGTTCTTTTGAATGAATTTTGTTAATTAGATTGATGATCTTAAAATAATAATCTATACTATCGGGAGGCTTAACTATAGTTTCTACTTCGTGATAATCTGATCTTGTCCCTTTTGTAGGATCGTCTAATCTAAACGTTCTAAAGCCTAGATCTCCAGCTTTTTCAAGATAGGTGTGGTCAAATACAATTCCAATAGCACTGGGATTTGGAGTTTGCCATCCAAGCTGATTTTTAACATCAGTATTGGAGAAAAAGATCCTTAACCCCGGATGACTATGGTACCAACCACAACTGAAAAGATTTTGTTCAGCATATTTCGCATCAATTTCAGAGAATGTGACATAATCCTGTTGGGCAAATGCTACTTCAACAGTTCCTCCATGCGAAATTGGGACAGCATCTTCAATAACTACATCTCTGATACCCTTTTGATCCGGCTCTCCTTCAAGTCTTCCGATAAGAACTCCCATAACTTCTTTAAAATCTCTTGGATCTCTCTCTTTTGAGCCAAATCGCAAGACATGAACCAACATTTTGTAATAAGCTTTAGAACTAATAATTACAGTTTTACCGGTCTCGTTTGTTTTAGATCGAGGTGTGTTCACTATGAATCACTTATCTAATTTGAGAATTAATCGTGTTTAATTATATATAATCCAAATGATATAAATTTTGAATCAATTTAATAAAGATAATATAAGTGTTGATGTTTTTAATTTTATTCATAAAAAAACAAAGTATATTGCATATCTTCGTGGTTTTTTGTTTGCATAAAAAAATATTAGAATTGAAAAACTCACGCATTGTTCAGGTTGTTTAATTTAGCATAGGGTTTTAAATCATATCGAAAAGAAAAAAAGAATGGTTCTTAAACTCGGTTTTATATAATGGAGGATTTCTTATCGCTTAATGTGGTAATTTTTTTCCGCAATAGGGACAATATATCCAAGTTAAATCCTTGCCACAATATGGGCAAAAGACTTTCTCTTCTTCTCCTCCTTCTTTTTCCTCTGGAGTGGTTTTAGGCTTAGGAGTTCCTCCAGGAATAGAAGGTAAAGACCTAGAAGTTTTTACTGTGTTAGCGGAGCTTGCCTTGCTTTCTTCCGCTTTTTTAGCCTCCATCCTCTGTTTAAATGCTTGGCGTTTTTCATCTTCTAATTCTTTCTGCGTTTTTACGCCTTCTTCTTTTACCCAACCCGCTTGTTTAGGTCTTCTTAACTGGTTTTCGGGAACTTTTTCTAATTCAACTTTCTTTGTTTCTTCAATAGGCGCTTTAACTTGTTTCTCTTGCTTTTTTTGCATTGCTTGTCTTAATAAAGCTTGGGTGGTTTTCATTATTTGGTGGGGATTAATGTTAGGAATCGCTACGGTACGTAAGACCCATCCTACTACATAATTTGCGTTCGGAAATTCCCCTCCTACTTCAGCGTCTTTAAAGACATAAGAATCTAAAACATCTTTTCCTTTTAGAATTCTTGAGGCCCATTTATCGTTAATTAATCCTAATTGAATTCTATAGGATGTTCCAGAGATTCCTAATTGTCCCGTCATGGGAACAAAACCTTTTTCTGTCATTTTAGATCATTGATAATGTTTTAACTTAATTCATTTAATAAGGTGGTTTTCTCGATCAAATAAGGTAATTATATTGACCTATGACTATATTAATATTTAGTTAGATTCCGAATTTAAATAATTTCATATTCTTTAATAAAAGAATAAATATGAATATTTTTACTACTCATTAAAGATTTGACTAAACAAAATCATATTGACTAAAGAATATGACGATAATCATACCCAAAAAAGTCTACTTTACAATCATTGCGTCGTCAGTGAGATTTGCCAATCAAAGAATACCCGAGGACGAATGGTTAGAAGTTAGCGGCGTTTTAATAGGCAAAAACGAAGGAAAAAAAAAAAAAGCGAAAGTAATTCTCTCAGAAGCTTATCCAATCATGCATCAAGAATTAGATAAAAACGCAGTTATCGACCAATACAAATGGGCTGATGAAGATTACTTAGCTTTAAGCATCATCGATGATGAAGCGTTTAGTAGAGACGAGTTTACCGTTGGCTGGTGGCATAGTCATCCTGGCTTTAAAGTGATGATGAGCCACATCGATATTAGAACGACTTTATCCTATCAACAAAACAATCCCTTAGCTATTTCCCTGGTTTTTAATCCTATTAGATTAATTAGGCAAATAGAGCTACCCGATAAGAAAGGAAATCCCATAATACAACTTAAAAACGATCCGGGATTCAAGATCTATCGCTTAGATGATGTTAATAAGGGAATTCAAGCAAGTTATCATGAAGTTGAGTACGAATTAGAAGGATTTAATAATCGCGAAGAGGCGGTGTCTCAAGCTCAAAAATTTATTATTGATGTGACGAATTTCTTTCCAAAAGAGAATGTTACTAAGCGTTATGACGATTATGTTAAAGAAAGGATCAATCAATTGAATTCCATGCTGGTAGGCACGGAGGAATATCTTAAAACATTAACCAGAAAGGGAGAAAAAAACAGAGTACCTGAAGTATTAGAATCGCAGAAAAAAGAGATTCGCAAGTATGTTGCTGAGACATTCATAAAAATTGAAAATATAAAAGAATACATGGATTATTTAGAATATAAAGAACGAGAGAGAATAATCCCCTTAGTAAATGAAATATTGTCAAAATGGGATCAAGCAATTTCTAAATTAAATGGTCAATTGGATGAAATTTCGAAAAAATTTTGATTTTTCTCGTAGATTATTTTACTAATGCTTCCCTCGTTTTATTTTTTTAAAATTCAAGTTTTATGAGTAATTTTCAAGAAAATTAATTTATGTATTAAAAATATATGGAAATATAATTATATTTATATATAATTCCTCACCTATATGTTCTCAATTATTGACAAGCTCGGATATCAAAACGAAGTTATCTATGTTAAAGAGCCTTTAAAAGATAATATCATCAAAGCAGTGTTTTGTTTGACGCGCCCGATGGGATTATGAGACGAGATACTAAATATGAAAAATACGATATGATTGCATTTTCGTTAGGCGCCCCAGGAAATACACTTTTGGAGCAAGATAAGGAAAATTATAAAGTGAAAATAATTAAGGAGATATATATTGGAGAGAAAAAAAGAAACAATATTTACACCATTTATGAGGGATTATATGTGCATTTTCTACGCGATGTTTTTGCTAATCGAAACGAAGTCTCGTGGCTCCTTACGGCTCAAAGCTTAACTAGAAACGAAGTCTATGAAGGACCCTTATAGCTAATTTTTAACATTTTGGAAGAAGGATGGGATCTCCCTTACGAATTTACGATTACTTCTGAATCACTTACTTGGGCTATTGATTATAATCATCATCATTTAACGCTTATAGTAGGTAATCTAGAGGCTAATAGAGCATATAGGCTGTTAGGAAGAAGAAGATGGGCGCTTTATACCCGTCATCGGAATTTTTATCAAAAATCAAGATAAATTCGTATTTTTATAGTTTCTATCAAAATCACCTTATAACCACTTTAATAATAGAATTCATTGGAAAATCTTTATTATTATATCTTCTTTTATCTTGTTAAATTAAACGAGAAGTTATAATAAAGAAAAAGTGAAAAAATGAGAAAGATTAACTTTCCATTCACGGCGATACTTGGTCAAGATAAGATGAAATTGGCTTTAGTGCTTAATGTCATAGATCCTCAAATTGGCGGAGTCCTCTTATCTGGCCATCAAGGTACTGGAAAATCTACAGCAGTTCGGTCTCTCGTGGATGTCATGCCAAAAATTGAAGTAGTAAAAGGATGTCGGTTTAAATGTGACCCTAAATCGACTATTGATTATTTATGTGCCGAATGTCAGATTAAAAAGGAGAGAGACAAATTAAAAACGGAAGTTAAAGGAATGAGTCTTGTAAATTTACCCCTAGGCGTCACAGAAGACATGGTCTGCGGGAGCTTGTCTATAGATAAAGTTCTCACAGAAGGGATCTCAGAGTTGCATCCGGGTTTGTTAGCGAAGGCTAATCGTGGTATTTTATATGTAGATGAAATCAATTTATTACAAGATCATATTGTTGATGTGCTATTAGACTCCGCAGCGTCTGGAGTTAATATTATCGAGAGAGAGGGTATTTCAGTGGCTCATCCTTCCCGATTCGTCTTGGTGGGCTCAATGAACCCCGAGGAAGGCGAACTTCGTCCACAGATTGCTGATAGATTAGGACTTGAAGTAAAAATTAAAGCTCCCCGAGATCCAAAATTACGTGCAGAGATAACAAAAAGAGTAATTGAATTCGAGGATAATTCAAAAGAATTTGTTAAGAAGTACGAAGAAGAACAAGAGGAGTTAAAAAAGAAAATAATCAAAGGAAGAGAGATCCTTAAAGATGTACAAATCCCAAAAAAAATTTACGAGTTAGTGTCCAAATTAGTAAACGAACTTGAGATATTTTCTCAGAGAGCTGATATTACATTTATTAGATGCGCGAGAGCTTATGCTGCTTTTAATAACAGAAATACAATTGACCAATCAGATTTAAATGTTGCTATGGATTTAGTATTTGAGCATCGTATTGCTTCTCTCCATTACGAGATGACTCCGAAGGAGATTAAAGCTAAGATAGCTGAAGTTTATGGGAAGATTGAAGAAGCTATAGAAGATCCGAATGTATACCAGCCTAATCCCGAAACGGAAGGTCCCCTAAAACACGACGATACTCCTCAAGAAGAATTCAAAAGACAACCCATAGATCCTGATAAAGTTGATGTGGGGGATACTAAAGAACAAAAACTTCCTCCTCCGAAATATCCTGAAAAAAAGAGAAGAAAGTCTCGTCCTGCTGGTGGATGGAAAGTAAAAGATATTCCAACCGAGCAAGATGACTTTTATTTTTCGGACGAAGAGATTAATCTTATGCCCTTTATTTATAAAATGGAAAAAAAAATGACTTCTATTTTGGATAACATTAGAAAAGATCGCAAGGTAACTGATTATGGAGGCAGAGGCATTGGAAGAAGAATTAAATTAGCTTCTTCTCAAAAGGGTAGATATGTCTCTTATCGGAATCCTATAAACCAGAATCCAAAAAGTATTGCATTAGACGCGACTATTAGAAATTACTTAAAAAACATCGTTTACAATCAAACTGATGTATCCTTTCCAATTCAATTCAACAAATACGATCTTATGGATAAGATTTATGAGTACAGAGCTCCGTTAGCTCTATTCTTCGTGCTTGACAGTTCCGCTTCTATGTATTATGTAATTAAACAGATGACTGATGTGATCTTATCTTTACAGAAAGAAGGTTTTCGAAAGAGAGATAAACTCTGTCTCATTGTATTTAGGGGTAAAGAATCGATTGTTCTTCAAAAGCCTACAGTAAATTTTAAGAATGCTATTACCAAATTGAAAAAACTTGAAGGAAAGTCTTATACCCCTATGGCATCTGCTCTAAACAAATGTTTAGATTTGATAAAGGCAGAACGACTTAAAAATCGAAACATAGTTCCTGTTGTATTCATTTGTTCAGATTGCGGTGCAAACATTTCTGTAAAATATCCAGAATTAATAGCTCAAATTGAAAGCGATTATCAGTTTATTATTAAGGAGCTTACGGATATCTCAAAAAAGATTGGTAGAAGAAAAATTCATATGGTCGTCTTAGAACCAAAAAAATCCTATGCTACTCAAGCTCTTGGAGTTCATCCATATAGCGCAGACAAAATAAAAAAAAACTTCAAGAAATACGCAAATGCGGAGATATATCAGTTCGACAAGTATAATCCAAGCTCGCTTATCCTCGAATTAAAGAAAATATTATAAAAGAACATACCTTTAATAATTAGGCTTCAAGCTTTAAAAAAGACTATATCTTATATATTCTATATTCTTTCATTCTTTATGATAAAAGGTGAACGCTAATATTCCATCAGTGTTGGTTGTGGGATTTAACACTCGTCCATTAGTTTGTTCTCTTCATGAATCAGGATACATAGTTTATGCTGTTGACTTTTTTGGAGATTTAGATTTAATTCCTTGTGTTCAAGATTCAATCGTAATTACAGAACGGTTAGATTCTGAATATAATTTTTTAAAAGAAAATTATAAAGATTTTCTGGTTCGTTTCACGATAGAAATGCTAAAAAAGCATTCTGATATTGATTATCTAATAATAGGAAGCGGTTTAGATGACGCTATTTCGGAGAGAGAGACTATACTTAACTTTATTCGAGATAAAAACCTAAAAACACTAAACCTTAATAACGATCTTGAGACTATTAAAATGGCGAGAGATATTCAATATGTCTACGATCTCCTAAGATCGAGCGGTTATCAGGTGCCAAAAATTCGAGAATTCTCCTCTTTTAAGATCAGTGACAATCAGTTTCATTTCCCGTTTGTTTTAAAGAAAAAAACTGGTGCAGGTGGCGTAAATGTTTACAAAATCGAATCGAAAGAAAAATTTGCTTTTATGAAAAAAAAATTCGAAGCGAGTCTATTAGACGAGAACAATTGGTACATTCAAGAGTATTTAGAAGGTACACCTGTAAGCTGTACCGTAATATCAGATGGTAATAATTTCGAGATTATTTCAGTTAATCGTCAGATAATTAGCCTAAATTTCTTAAATCCTCCAAAAGAATTCATGTATTGCGGCAATATTGTTCCTTCTTATTTAATGGAAAAAGATATGAATTTTATCAGTGATATTTCGCTTTTTTTAGTTAAAAAATTAAAATTAAAAGGTATCAACGGTTTTGATTTCGTTCTAAAAAACCATTATCCTTTTCTGATGGAGATAAATCCAAGAATTCCTGGATCTATTCAAGTTTCTGAATTGGCATTAAAAATCAATCTCTTAGATTTGCATATTAAAAGCTTTGAAGATTCAAAATGGAATTCAATTTTATACAATCTTAAGAACGCAGATTTTAAATCGTTTGCAACAAAATTAATATTTTTCGCACCACATTTAATTAGTAAAAAGACAGTGAAGAAAATTAATTCTCTTGATTACATATTCGATAAAACTGTTCCAAATCCTATACAGAAAAATTCCCCGGTATGTACGGTTTTATATGAGGATAATAATTTTGCAGACTCTTTTTTTGGGGCTTTAAAAATAGTAGATAATATCAAAAGTATAGTCAATAAAAAAGGCTAATTATCCATTCTCTTTAATGATCGATTTAATTTTTACAATATAGGATCCCAATTTGCTTTCATCTGCTTCTGGAACCGCGACACACACAATTCGATTCTCATCTAATTCGTGAATTATAATTGAGCCATTTTCCCCTGCTATAATTGAAAATTCGACTTCTTCTTCCAGTAATACATCCGATAGGCTATATAACGCAGAAATCATAGCGGAGATCATTGGTTCTGCCATGGTTGATTGAATCTTTATTGGCAACCCGTCTTTTGTAATAATTGCCAAAACAAGCGTATTTGGAATTGCTCTTTTGATCGCGACGAATATTTCCTCTTTTATAATATCTGATGTCTCAATTATGGCAGATATTTTAAGAGCAAAACGTTTTAAAGAGTTGACATAATTATTAATTCCTTCCAGATCAGCTAGTTCGCGAGTTAAATATACATTCATTGTGATATAATCTGTTAAAATAGAGAGGAGCATTGTTTCTTTTCCAGCTATTAGATTATGTGAGATTTTTTGATTTAGCGAATTCTTTAGCATTTTTGAAGATAAAAACAACAAGGAACTAGTCGCAGAAGCCATTTCTAACTTTGTTAATCGAAAATCTTTTTTTTGCTTGTTTGCGACAATTGATCCCCCGTGAGTACCGATATTCATCGCTAGAATTGCTGCATTATTTTTGAACTCGTTGTCGATTAAATTATCAATGTCGATTTCTAAACTTTTGAATTC
>WJKD01000671.1 GCA_014729315.1 Promethearchaeota archaeon
AGCGATTGACAATGCAAAAGAACTTGGAGCTACGAAACTTGGAGGGGTGACTTATAAGGCTGGTGGAATTTTTACAGGAAGCAAACCCACTAAGGAAGAATGGAACCACTCCGTTAATTCAATGAAAGAAATAGCGAATTACGCTCGGAGATTTAATATCTCGATAGGAGTTGAGCAAATAAATCGCTACGAGACATATTTTATCAATACGGTAGACGACGCCATAAAATACTGCGAAGATGTAAATGAACCTAACTTGTTTATCTTGCTTGATACGCATCACCTAATAATCGAAGAACTCAGCTTTTACGACGCCATTCTCAAAGCGAAAAAATATTTAAAGCACTTTCATACCTCAGAAAATAATAGAGGTATACCGGGCACAGGTCTTGTAGATTGGACAGAAGTTTACAGAGCGTTAAAGAAAATTGATTACGATGGATGGTTAATCATTGAATCGTTTTATCAAGGATTCGGAAATATCTGGAAACCCGTTTCAGAATCTCCTGAACAATTAATTTATCAAGGAATACAGAATTTAAAGAAAGTTGAAAACAAAGTCTTTAATTACTAAATTTTTTAATATCCTTTTTAAAGCTCCTTTTTATAATAATGCTAAAATTGATGTTTCGTTATTATAACAAACACATGATTTTAAATTCACTATGTTTAAAAACAATTAAAAGATGCATTATTTGGATATTTTAATCCTATTTTGATATTGCATTCGTTTTAAGTTATGTCAAAATGAAACCATTTAATTAGGAAATTAGGTTATCTTATGGGGACTAAGCAAGTCGTTGTAATATAGGAAGATCTTTTATTTGAAAATTATTAATAAAATCGATCTATTAGCTTCTGACCCTTTTCTAGAGAGCCTAATTAGGTATAAGAAACAAATTGAAATTTGAAACTTCAAATTAGAGCTGTATGTCTAGATGAATTTAGATTACGTGAAAAAACCAATTTTATTTATAATTATCTTAACTATATTTAGTATAATCCATGAGTTGGGACACGCAATTGCTGCCATTTTAACTGGAGGAGAATGTTTAGCCATAGGGTTTGATTTTACGAACTTCTGCTACTACTGTAAAATTAAATATTACACCATTGAAGGATATAGAATAACTGTAGCTGCAGGAAGCGCAACCTCGTGCGGACTCGCTTTTATTGTCAATCTTTATTCCTATAAAAAGAAATGGATCTTTCTTTATTCTGTTTCAAAGATCATGCTTTTTTCTGAGTTAATGTATTGGACGATTTCACCTCTTATAGGACTTGGCGACGGATTTGTGTTTTTTTCAAGCTTTGAAGGTGTTAATCCCGCTTTTTTTTCAACATTGTTCCTCGGATTACTTACTTGCTTGATCGTGATATACTATAAAAATGCATCTATGATTATTCGAATTAATATCCTCCAGTAAAATAATAAGCCTTATCCCGTCCCAAACCTTTCTCTTTTTTCAATATCATCCTAATTCTCGCAATCTCTTAAAATGTAAACGAAAAAAACATTCTAATTAAAATTTTTAGATAAAGAATGAAATAAAGAAATATAAAAATCGCGATGGAAAACAAGTCTATTTTCAATTAGGATTCAACTCCTTGGATGAATTTTAAAAGGGTTGGGAATCCACTTAGGCACCTGCTTTTTGTAATCTATATATTCCTTCCCAAATAAGTTCTCAAGAATCTTTTCTTCTACATTTACCATCCAATTATAAATTATGCTTATTAAGATAAAAAGGGCTAAAGAAATCAACGAGATAGAAAGAAAGACGAAGGAAAGATACAGCAGCAAGATTCCGAAGTACAATGGATGACGTATAAAGCGCAATATTCCCCGCGTTATTAATTCTTCAGAAGGTCCGTGTTCCTTAAATAATAAATTGTGGGACACATAAATTATAATCAAAGCAATCGAAAGACACGCAATAAATATCGTTATACGAATCAATAGCGGGACGAATGCATTCAAAAAAGTGGAGACTCTGAATATAAATGAATCTAAGATCCAAACTATAAGAAAAATAACGGGAGAAAATCCTTGTATTAAATGTGAAAATGGCGCTTCTCGATGACTGCCGTTTTTATTTTTTTCGTTCAATTTTAATTGCACTCTCTATTTTGTGTTTAAGAAGTTTTATTACTTGAATTAAGCTCGTTTTGATTCTTAAATTTACTATAGACCAATAATTATTACTTTCTTCTAAAAAGATATGATCATTACCACATCACACCGTAAAATACGATATTCTTCATTTTCTTAATTCTTCAGGCAAAATAAAGTAAAAGATAAACGGTAAAATCATCTCGTACACACCCATACCGAACTCTGTCATTGTGTAATAAACTCTAATCGGTTGTCCCATTTCTACATTCCGCTTGATCACATTCTTTTTTTGTAATTCTTTTAATCGCATAGTTAATGTCCTGGAATTTATGTCCGAAAGCGTTTTTTGAATATCATTGTAATAGGGTGTCTTTAAATTCACGATCGTATAAATAATGTCCAAGGCCCATTTCCCATGAAAGAAATCCATGGCATTCCTCATGAAGTTCCTCTCCATCTTGACTCTACTTATGTTGTGGACGAACATTTGCTGGTCCCTTTCCATACTTTTTCTAACCGCTTCACGCAGTTTAGGGATGATATTTATCATCTCCTCCCATGCTTCATATAAAATCGGTTTTTTTTTTGAAGGCATTTTCTAAAAATCTTCTCTTTTTCAATTTATACAGTTATACGCCCAAAATCTCGTTAGTTTAACAACTTAAAGTTAGTTAAATTTGTTCTACTTTCTACTTTAAATAGAATTAATTCTATTTACTTATTAAACTAACTTTACTTATTAAAGTTATCAGAAATTTGACAAAAAAAATTGGAGGTTAAATGATAATGATTAGTGCAAATGAATGGTGGAAGATAATAGGTAATTATAACATAGCGATATTCCCCGCTCAAATAATCTTGCACTTAGTCGCAGTTATAATAACTGTCTATTTTGTCCTTAGATCTAAAAAAGAAGCCAATATTGTGTTAAAGGCTTTTTTCGCTTTTAATTTTGCTTGGATTGGAATTATATTTTTTATTATTTTTGGTACCGGACTTTCAATGAATTATCTTTCCGCATTTCTCTTTATTTTAGTTGCGTGTTTTTTTGGTGCGGATATCTTTCGAAAACGAATTGAATTTCAATTACCCGGAAAAAATTACGAAAAAATGGTAATGACAGTCTTGCTGGTAGTTATATCGTGTTATCCTTTTATAGGTTTTCTCTTCGGACACCAATTTCCACGCATGATTTTTCTGGGAGTTTTTCCTTGCTCAACGACAGCTCTAGCTTTAACTTTCCTGGCATTCTCGGTTCCAAAAATAGATTTAAAGCCCTACATCTTGCTATTAATTTGGGCAATTCCCTTTCCGATTTTTATCCAGATACCGCAATTTGGTGTATACGAAGATGCCATTATGCTTTCGACGGGAATCGTTGCCTTGATCACGCTAATTTTAAACCGTGAGAAATTAAGCAGAAAAAATCTATTCTAATTTATATCATTCTAATTTTTTTTGGTTTTTTCTTATCTTTTTAGTTTAAATTGCAGTTTCTTTTTGTCATTCTTAAGTATTATTAGTCCCTCTTTTTAATTATTTAACGCAATCTTAAAAAGGCAATTTAGGTAAAATTAGATTCAAAATAATTGAGAAACCGAATGGGCCTGGTAGGATTCGAACCCACGACATCCCAGTCCGAAGCCGGGCACCCTATCCAGACTAGATTACAGGCCCATGAAGGAGTAGAAAATTTTAAATAAGCTATGATTACCTCATACTTTATTTCTAAAAAACTTTCTTATGCTATTTTAACTCTCAATTTTGGAAATCGAACAATTTAAATAATCCTATTTTTCTACGAGGAGTTTATGTACGTTATTAGCTGGATATCTAATGATCTTTATTTAAGATTGTCAAGAATGTATTTTAGTTTAATATTTTGCCGATTAATATACGATCTAAGTAAGTTCCGTCGTGAAGTTTAAGACCGTGCTTGCGTCGCCCTTCTACCATGTAATAAAGTTTTTCGAGGTATAACTTCTCGGCAGCGTCGTTTCTCTCTATATAAGATACTTCAAGCTTTTCAAGTCCCTTTTCTCGCGCTATATTTTCGATTTCTAGAAGCATTCGTTCTCCTAAGCCTTGATTTTGGAATTTTGGATTAATAGCAATCCCCCAACTCCCGATATGACGAACTTTCTTTTTAAATTTAGGATTGAGTTCCAATGATGTTTGCGCAACAATTTTTTCTTTGAATAAAGCTCCGAGCACGATATAATGCTCACTATCTGATAATTTCTCCAAAAACCACTTGCGATCATCTTCTATACGGTCGGTATTGAAATCTAAGAGTAAATATTCGCTCACTTGATGGAGCCATTCGTGAACGAAATCGTATTTATGTTTGGGTTGGTAATCTGCAGCTGCCATTCTCTTTATAGAAACACTCCTTCCGTCCTTTAATGTAAACCTTTTTTCCATGGTTTCTTTCTCACGCTTTTTATTTATTTACGTGTGTTTTGTACAGTATATGATAAAAATCATTTGATATTTTGGAAATTATAAATTGATTCCTATCAACTTGTATTTTTTAACATCAAATATATAACTC
>WJKD01000062.1 GCA_014729315.1 Promethearchaeota archaeon
AGGTGGGAAGCTTTTAACCAGGCTTCCCACCTTTATTTTATTTTTATTTGTTCAAATTATTGCAATTCAGTAAATCAGTTCATTTTTTTGTTGACATTCTGTGAAATGTTTGATAAATTTGATTTGATCGCAATTTCTTTTGAATTGAGATTAATATTCCAATATTAGAAGTTAAAAGTCGGGCAATTTCCACAATGAACTGCCTTTTGAAATGCTTGAGCGGTATGACGGGTCCTAGATGCGCCATATGTTGGGTTTAACACTGTCGAGTACGGTACTATGGGGGGATTGGGGCGAAAGCCCCGTGACCTACCCGATCGTGGATATTTTGATTCATAATTCTCTACCTCAAATTTAAGGAAGTAGTAATGAATTTGGATTTTGCAGAATTCATAAAACAACTTTCTAATATTCAGATAGTTTGGAGCTTCATTCAATTCCTGAATAAGCCAATAAAAACGATTTTTGGCACTAAGAATGTAGAAAAATTTGAAAATCTATCGGACTTGAAAGTGGCCTTTTTTGACGACTTACTGAATTACAGAGATAAAATAATTGTCCAAGGTCGTTTGAGTCAGTATTGTCCAATTTATTTCCCGATTGCCTATAGTCCCCAAGTGCCTGGAATGTTTAAACTTGAAGATGGAGCATCAATGCAGAGAACGTACCTAAATGCAGCACCCACTGCTATGCAGCTAAAACACTCCCAAGGCGGTCTTCTCGCATTTTTATTCCCACAAGATGCACAATTTACGCCTAAAATTACATCGTATTATCACTTGGATCGAACCTCCACAATTCCGATAAAAGTTGCTGAAATTGGAATTCCGGTTATAATTGATCAAAAACAAATAAAGTATCTCGAGCAGATTGTTGAGATAAGAGCGTTAATAAGTTTGATTGATGAGGACATTCAGGGAGCTATCGATAGTAGTGAAGAAGAATTTGTAAAAAATTATTATCATGGTTTTTTTAAGAGCGACCATTACCCTAATAAAGGATTTATGCTTGATGCACGGACCGAATGTGGTGGAGAAATCGTACAAACTTCGGAGCATTTTCCGTTCTATACTAACATTTGTATTGAACTTAAGTTTAATTCATCATTATTAGAGAATTCATATTCAGAGATTTTAAACTCCGCTTTGGATGGAATCCCTCTTCCACCTGGGATAAATTCAAGTCGACATAATTATCAACCGGACTATTATACACCGAAAGGATATAAGATTGTTCAAATCGGTCGTCCACCATTCTTAGCACATATTGCATATGAAAAAGCGACGATTCAATTAAGTATGACAGTAGATGTTACATCAGAGTATTCTGGATTAATCTCAAATCATTTTTTGCCTTCATGTAAGATCGTTTTAGACAAGATTAGAGAGAATGATAAATCCGTAGAATTCAAAACATTGTTTTCGAGCGATAGATTTTTTTCTAAAGAATTAGGTATTAGTTTTTTTTTAAATGTTAGATCAATTTTCAACGTATAATCAGGTAAGGGCAGGTTTTTCTCCAGCCCTCCCTACACCACCCTGCGTGCGGGAACGCACAGGACGGTTCATCAGATTATAGATTGGCTGATGAAAAGCAATCCGGAGATTACGAAAGAAAACAAAAACTAAACAGTCGGGCAATCCCACAAGGGCTAAAATTCTTGAGATGTATGACGGATCGCAGATGCGCCGTATGTTGGGAATATAACTGTAAATTACGATTTTTTGTGCGTGGGAGAGGAATCGGAGCGAAAGCCCCGAGACCTACCCGATGCTTATAAAATATAAACTATTATAAAGGATGAATTATATGCCAAATGATAAGGAAACATCAAGAAAAAATTTCTTATTACGTCTTGCTTCGTCAGTAATTTTATTTCTAATGGGATCATTAACGGTAGCGCTAACTAAAGATGTAACTACTGTAACATTATTTGTTCTACAACAATTTGGTATCGCAATAATGGTTGCAGCGGCGGTTTCAATAATTCTCGAAATACTACAAGAAAAATGGAAAAAGGAACCAGAAGAAATCTCTGAATTCTTTACTTCTAGGGGTATTCAATTATTGACCGCGGTAAGACAAGGAGACCCACGATATCATAGATGGGTATTAGAAACTTCAGCACAGGATATATTTTTTGCAGGTCGATCGGTTTTACATAGAATACAATTTGATTTTGAAGAGCGTAATTTGCCGAATCTAGAAAAAATATTCATTCGAAAATTAAATGAAGGATCAAAAATAAAAATATTGCTATGTCATCCATTATGGGAGCTAATTGATAATCTTGCCAGATCTGAAAATTCTACTCCAGAAAAAATAAGAAACGATTTGAAAACAAGTTTTGATATTATAAATAAATTATGGGAAAAATTAAAAGATGATCAAGAAAGATACCGAGGTGAAATTGAAATTAGGCTTTATAAAGAATTAATTCAATATGCTTATCACAGAATCCAAAGCATTGATTCTGAAGATATAGTAATGTATGTAGGTATGTATTTTTCAAGAAAACAAGGATGTCGTTCACCTTTATTCGAAGTTTTTGAAAAATCAATCCAGAGAGAATTTGAAGAACATTTTGCAAATGTTTTTAATTCAGCCGAAAGTATTTTATTTTATCCTAGGATGGGTGATGGTAAAAAATTCAATGATAGAACATATCATCAAGTGATTCAACATCTTTCATAGGTCCGTGCGCTAATCAGGTAAGGGCAGGTTTTTCTCCTGCCCTCCCTACACCATCCTGCGTGCGGCTTCGCACGGGGCGGTTCATCAGATTCATTACCCTTAGAGTAATGAAAAGCAATCCAGAGTTCATTTAACCCTATGGATAAACTGGATTGCAGGAATTTTCTAAACTATCATTTCTTATTAGTGCTGCAAATTATATTATCCAACGGATCCGGCGGAAACAAGACCCTGTTCTTTCGTGGCACTTTGGCTTGAAATATTTAGAAGTTAAACAGCCGGGCAATCCCGCAAGGGCTGCCTTTTGAAATGCTTGAACCATAGATGCGCCTTTTTGGGGGCGGCAAACTGTCACGTTCAATTCTGTGGGTGGATCGGGGCGAAAGCCCCGAGACCTACCCGATCTTAATAAACTTATAAACGGGTAAAATAAAAGATGGCAAAAACAATTAAAGCTATTGGGCTGATACTAATTTTAACCAAAGTGATTTTTGGTCAG
>WJKD01000672.1 GCA_014729315.1 Promethearchaeota archaeon
GCCGTTTCATAGACTCCGAGGAAGCAGATAGAATAGGACTGGTTTCGAGAGTTATTAAAGGAAACGATTCTGATTTACTGAACGCGGGAGTAGAATTAGCCAAGGAATTGCTAGCGAAAAGCCCGTTAGGATTACGCATGACCAAACAAGCGATAAATTTATCCATGGACGCTCCGAGCTTAGAGACGATGTTACAGTTGGAAAATCGCAATCAAATGCTATGTTCAACATCAGATGATTTGATGGAAGGAGTAAAAGCGTTTTTTGAGAAACGAAAACCTTCATATCCTCTCAAATAGTTAATCTCTTTTTTTTAATTTCTTTTTTAAATTTTGGGTCTTGAACAGTAAATTTAAAAATCAAATAAGGTTTGGATTAATCGAATGATTAAACTCCTGATTGATTTGTATTATATTACATAAAATTGATATGACTAACGAAATCAGTCCTTTTACGGTTAAAAACAGGTTCGAAAAGGGTAGAATAAATAAGTCCGAATATGTAGATTTACTTATTTATATTTTAGAAGAAAACGAAGATTTGAACCTTCGATTAAAATCGTTAGAACTTTTGGGAAACTTCAGATCAAAAAGTAGAAAAATTTTTAGCACTCTAGAAAGGTGTCTCATCACCGATGAGGAGGAGAAGATACGATCGCTTTCTTTACTTTTTATCTTGAAAAATTATCGTAAAGAAGGAGAATACACAATCAAATGGGTAATAAAACACGAAAAATCAACAAAAATATTAAAAGCGCTCAAAAATACACTTTATTCCTCAGAGCAAAGGTATAAGGGGTTGAAAGAAATGTTTGAGAAACGCATGGAGGAAATATCTAATTTCTATGGAACAACTGGACCAGAAACAGAGTTTATTATTGATTTAGAAGTAGAACTAAAACCTAATTATTTATATCAAATAAATAATACCTCTAAAATGATTTTAAGTAAGTATTACTTATTTTTAATAAAAGACAACCGGATAACTTCTTTAAGTCTTTCGCTTAGAGAAAGTTTGCCGGAATCTATTGGATTTCTAACAAATTTAAAGCATTTAGATCTGAGTCATAATTACTTTTCAATATTACCAGAAGAATTCAAACACTTGGATTCCCTTAAAACAATCGATTTAAGTTGGAATGATTTCCACGAATTTCCTTTCACACTCTCGAAAATTGAATTTAAATACGATGTTCAATTAAAATTGAGCCATAACTCAATAGAATGCTTTCCATTGGAATTAAAGGGGTTAAAGAAAACTAAATTCTTGGATTTGAGCTTCAATCACATAGATTCCATTCCAATGGGGATCGACTCATTAGAGTCTCTTGAAGTGCTTAATCTAGAAAATAACAAAATCCATGAAATATCCGAAGAAATTAGTTTGCTCTACTCCTTAAAATATTTAAATTTAAGTAATAATAAGTTAGACCAACTTCCAGAATCTATGAGAAATATGTGTTCTTTAGAAGCATTGGATTTGAGGGGTAATAAATTAAGCGATGCTCCAGAATTTATTCTTAGATTACCTCAGCTTAAAGAAATATATATTTAATTAGAAATAGGTTGAGTTAGGATTTGTATATCTCGTACGCTATTTGTCTAAACACCTTATTTACCATGATATTATCCTTAGCACTGGTTTCGTAATAGTCTGTTGCCTTTAAGATGTCCTTTATCATCGTTACAAAACTAGGATCGATAATACGTTTGTCTGGATTTATTAAATCCAATTTATTACCAACTAAAATGCTTTTTTGCTGACCAACCACATCTTCTAACTCTTGCTTCCAATTTGTTAAGTTTTTTAGTGTCAACATTCTCGTTAAATCGAATGTGTAGATAACGCCCCTTGCTCCTCTGTAAAAACTTGAACGAATGCTAGCAAAATGCGCTTGTCCTCCAAGATCCCATATCTGAAGAGTAATTATGGCGTCTTCTTCAGGAAATTCTATTTTTTTAACAAAAAAATTCGTTCCGATCGTCATTTTAGTGTCTGAGATGAATTTTCCGTCTACATATCTATGAAGTAATGTGGTTTTTCCGACTCCACCATCGCCAAGGATGACAATCTTGTAAAGTATCTGCTGTGTTGGGGACATCTTTATTAAGGGATTTTTTTCTTTTACTTTGATATAGAGTTAGATTAGGTAATACACGAAATCGAATATACCTGCTATTCTAAATTCGACGATACTCAACTTTTATACAAAACTAATCTAAATTTTGATTAAAAAATTTTTGTGACAATTACTATTTTGATCTTCAATTTTATAAAAATTTAGATTAAGAAAGGCTTCTTCTTTTAACTAAATTAAGGTTTAAACATTGACTTATGAACTTTTCATTAGTTTTTTTTTTGTGTTTAATATCGTTGAATATAAATCCTCGTAATCCTTTGGAGGAACTGCTTCTTTTTTTCTTTTTTTAAGGGTGATTGCCTCTGCGGGACATCCAGGTACACAGACGCCGCACCCTATACATCGCTTTAACTTTACCTTGGAAATTCCTTCGTTGAGTTTAATTGCTTCCATCTGACATCGTTCTACACAAACTCCGCATCCTGTACAGAGTTCTGGATCGATTTTAGCGTAGTAATTAGTTCCTACGAATTCAGTTGGTCTGTATAAGTTTTTCAAACCCGCAGTCATACCACAACAACAGGTACAACAACCACAGAAGTACGTGGGATTTTCGGTATTTTCAACCTGCAAAATTAATCCTTCTTCCTCGTTTTTAAATAGAATCTCAAGTGCTTCTTCTTTTGTAATTTCTCGAGCCCAGCCTTGGTCTATGTATAATTGGGCCATCCAATCGACTGCCATACAAATTTCGCGTCTATTAGTGATCTTACAAGGACGGCCTATTAATTCTGTTCCTTTTTTACAGATACAATCCGCCACGGCAATTGGAGGTTTAGAAGATCGAATAATATTGCGGATATCGTCGTATATTGCAATACCTTTTTCGGGAGTGATACTCTGCTCAATTGGAACAACCCGTAATTGAGAGACTTTCGTGCTTAAAATTTCAAATCCGAACGCTTCTCTAATATATTTGAAAAAATCCTTTACCAAATCTTTGTCGAGCTTTGCCAATTGATATTCGTACATGCCCACCACAATAGGAGCGTTTGCATAGAGTTTCTTTCCCTCTTTAACTTTATAATTGATGGTGCCGCTTTCGACCATCTTTTCCAAAATTACCTCAAGTTCTGAAATTTTAATGTTTTCATCCTTAGCGCGTTTGTGTATTTTTTCAATAGGTTCCCACCTCCAATCGAGATACTTTGCGATTCTAGCTTGTTTTTCGGTGAAAAAACGCTTTAATATTTTAAATTCAATACCCGATTTTGTTGATGGAAAGCCTATGGGCATTTTATCAAGATGTTGTTGGAGATCGTGATAATTTTTTGATGTTTTTTCGTCCATTTTAATCAATTCTAATAATTTTCTCGTTATTATTTATTAAGACTTATCTATTATTTAAAAATGAATTTTCACAATAATTTCGTCTCTAATTAAATGGGCTTTGTTAATAATTGCTGCGTGTATCTTCGGTGCGTTTGATGCTTATATTATCGCTTATTTTAACATCTATGCTGGGACAGAAATCGCAATATTTCAATTTCATAAATATTTCGGGGAACTTATGTTTATTTTATTTATGTCTTTTCCTACAGGCATATTTCTCGCTCTTTTCCTTAATAAAATATACGAGGAAATAATAAAGAGAAAGAAGTCAAAAATAAAGTACAGTTATATAGTCCCCTTTTTATATTAAGTTTAATAGCCTTGGCAATAGTTTTAGTCACCATGTTCGAATTGCTTGTGCTTGTTACATTTTAAACAAACAAATTTTCTTTTTCTCCTTATTCCTTTCTACTATTGATTAGTCTTTTGTAACCCATTGAGATAGTGATATGAGATTATTTATGGTTAAAACACAATGTAGATATAACAATAAAATTTTCTTAAATTGGTGAATTTTTTGAAGTATAATTTTGAGACCATAAAATTTGAACTAAGAGACGATGGAATAGGCATTCTTAGTTTGAATAGAC
>WJKD01000063.1 GCA_014729315.1 Promethearchaeota archaeon
CATCTATGGTCAGAAAGTCGCTCATTTTGCAAGCAATTCTCCCAATCTTCGGTTTTTTTCTATGCTCGCATCCAAATGCTCCATCACTTCCTGACGAGGTTTCGGGATACGCAGGTCAAACGGAAGACCTTCGTATTCCTCTATCAAACTATAGAATATATTAATCGCTTCGGAATGATTCATTCCTAAACGCTTCAGGATTTTTGACACATTCTCTTTTTTATTTGGCTCCATTAAAGCTCTTACAGTTGCTGATTTTGCCATTTTAAAATCCTCATTTATTATTTCTTTTAATATAGCTATATTAGGGCTATAAATCAACTAAAATCATATTAACGAAATGCAAAATTGCTAATCTCGGATTTAGTGTGATCCGATCATTCCTCAAATTCCCATTCTTCATCATCCCAGTCGGGATACTGGTCAGGCGCTTCGCCGGGTTCAGCGATGATTTTTGGTGCTTTAATTTTTTCTTTTCCTGTCTGATTTCTTCCAATGTAACCTGTAACTCCCAGTTATCGCCAAAATCATATACAAATTTCATCGAGCTACCAGATCAAAATCCTTCAGAATTGTGCCAGGAGTATTTTCGCTGATGACAGTTTCTCTGAGGATTTGGCTGTCGAAGTCTGTGAATATGATAGCTTTTGAATGTTTTTTTGAATTCATGATGAATTGGGTTGTTGGTTGTTTTTGTGGGAGTTATTTTCCGTCGGTTAAGGTAGAGCGGGTAAAAAAACGCTCTCACCTGTTTAGATTCAAGCTGGAATTTTGAAAATTTACATAATCAAATAATTTTGTTGCTTTTTCCGATGTTGCACTCAGAACATGCGGTAATCAAATTATCAAAACTGTCAGTCCCACCTTTTGAAATCGGAATCTTGTGATCAACATGTAAGGTTGCACCATCGTCCTTGCTTTTTCCACAATATTGACAAATAAAATTGTCCCTTTGGAATATTTCAAATTTTATTCGTTTAGATAGTCCCGATCTTTTAGTAGCGGATGTCTTTTTTATTGAATTAGTATAATTCCAATAACAAAATTCTGGACATTCAGAAAAATGACGAAATTCAATGAGCTCAAATTCCTCGCCTCGTTCATAAGTCGCTGAAACACATGCAACTTCACCAACTCCTACCATTCCGTGGTTATTGTCAAATAATGATATTTCTGGACACATGTTAAAAAAGAATAATCCATCAATATCTTTTGAAAAGCTACATTCTTCACCTTGTAATTTAATTAAAGAATCATATTCAAGGTCTTTATCATTTTCTCCAATTTGTTTTAAATAATCAAAACGGGATGAACATTTTTCACCTGCAGGATAATGGCTAAAATAATAGATAGTTGCCCACCTCCGTTCACAGATATTTAAAATTGGACATCTTTTTGGTAACTTTTCTTTTTTACTTGCTTCATAATATTCCTTTAGATTCATAACTTTAACTACCACTTTCAATTGTTTTATATGATTTATTTAATCTACTTGTTTTGTAGTCAAGTTCATACAAATAATTTAATATATCTTGCAATATATCAATTGCGAGACGCAAATCTATTCTTTTAGGTGAAGAAAGTTCATGTGCTGCACTATTACCAATAAATCTAATACTATGCAAATTATCAACAATATTTTGAGGTAAAATATTGTCCAAATTATCTATCTTTTCACTCAAATTTGTTCCGGTTATTTTTTTATCTGCACAGATGCCCTCAAGCAAAGCTCTAATTCCTATTGCACATAAAACATTGGCTTCTGAATTAAAAGCATTTAGTATTTCCCGATAAATAGTATTCAGTTTTTTGGGTAATTTTATGAATATTTTTCTTTCAACATGAAATTCTGATCTAATGGGATGATACTCGTAATCAAAAAGTTGTTTTTCATTATCATCCTTATATCCAGTGTTTGTATAGTACTCTTCCAATACGCCAGTCTCACATCCAGCACAAATAAAAAATCGGAAACCTATAATTTCCTGAAAATTTGCCTCGTCATAATAGGAATCCCTGTGATGCTCACTTTTTAATTCATGATTAGTATCAGATTTACAACGATTGCAATAAATTCGTTTTCTGGCGGGTAGTGATTCAAGATCAATTGACATTTTATTTCTCCAAGTTGCCTAAACTTAGTTGATTTATTAACTGTATCGGGTAGGTCACGGGGTTTTCGCCCCGATTCCTCCCTCAGAACCGTACGTGACAGTTTTACGCCCAACAAATGGCGCATCTGCCGCAGTCCTTGTGGAATTTTGCCCGACTGTTTAACTTCTAATATTGAAAAATCAATCTCATTTGTCTGGATCTGTACCCTTTTAAAAGCGTTGCCTCTTTCTTATCCGTCTCTCTCAGATTTAAATGTTATGTGAAACTAATCTTTAAATTTATTTTATTTATGAAAGTTTAAATGTCTTTATAAATGACTGTCTTTTCAGCTATGGTGTACTCTCAATTGTGAAAGGGCTTCCAAGGATCTTTAAGGCCATTCTTTGATCATCATCCAGATTAATTTTATTTGTTTCTATATAATTTCGTAATGCTTTTTCAGTTGAAGTCACTATTTTAGCAACAATTTTCACAATCATTAAAGCTATATCAAAATAATCCCATTCTTGAATAGCAACACTTCCCCAATAAGCATTAATATCATCGCGAGTTTTACACTGTTCCAAATATTTCATTGTATAAATCCCACCATGATGTACTATTAAATTTCTCTCATTAAGTATCTCATCATATCTTTTTGCTTCTTCCTTTGAAAAAGGAGATAAATTTAACAATGCTCTAAAATTAGAATTTATTTGTTTTGATGTTGTAAAGTTGTATTTTTCTGTTAATAAGGGACCAAGTATTCTATAAAATACATTTTTATGTGAGACTGTATGTGAAGCATCTATCATAACATCATGCCCACGTTTTTTTAAATCTGAAATTAACTCTGGACATATATTAATTAATGTTGCGAATTGATCTTTACAAAACGCTTCAAAGTACGAAATGAGCCCAATAAAACATATTTCAACTGTTTTATCAACATTTAAAAAATTATATTCGAACGCTGAAACTATTTGGCTCAAGCTATTGAAGCTCATTTCAAACGAATCCAATGGTGATACACCACATGGAAATAGATCAGGAGGATCGCCAGGAATATCTAAAAGATCAAGTTTAATATAATAAGCATTGAATTTATTAAGCATATTTACCTATGAAAAAATTTTGCATGATGTTGTTTGTACTTTGTTTGAGAATTTGTCGAATAAATTATTATGAAGTGCTTGACATTCAAAAGCATACCATTACTCATTCTAATGTCTCCCCATCGGGTGTTATCTTCGATGTCCTGACCGCCTTCACCGAAGCAAAAAGGGTATAGGTTTCAACTGGTCTTCCTATAGATGATGCAAGGCATCACTGGTCATTAGAGTTCAAGCAGTATAGCTTTTGCCATATCAATCAGTTGTTGCGGTATCCTTTTGACGGTATCCAGTCCGTCTCAACCCGCTTTTCTACCATGCTCTTTTCACGTGTTAGTTTCCCTTCACGCTGATGTAGATCGACTTGTGGGGCTTACATTAACACCTACCCACATCCGCCTTTGGCGGAAATCCTTCTTGCCGTTTCACGGCGCACGGCGCACGGTCAAGTTGAGCCGCAAGTTAGGTGAAATAGTTTACGGCTATCCCGTTTGGTCAGAAAAGCCCTGAAGTAGGCAAATTGGAAGTCCCTTTTTGAAGGGGGATTTAGGGGGATGTTATCATAAGTAATTGAAATTACGTAACATCCCCCCTGTCCCCCTTTCAAAGGGGGGAACTCAAGAATTCAAATAAATACTAAATTTGAAAATTGCTGAGTTAAGGGGATAACCGTA
>WJKD01000064.1 GCA_014729315.1 Promethearchaeota archaeon
GCTTTTTGATTCCTTTCTATATTTGTTTAGGATTATTTCTCCTAATTGAATATGTTCTTTTTTATCTCTTTTCTATTCCGTTTATTGTAAACTTCTTACTTTTACCAGCTATTTTACTTTTCTTATATTATGTATATTTAATATTTTTAATCGAGTTTGTGGCTCTTTGGGTAAGGAGATGGAATAAAAAATCTCCTCCAAAACAAGGAATCTTTAGGAGAATTTTGGACGATCCAAAAAGCGAAGAAGGCAAATTAATAAAATACTATCACAAACGTGGTTTTATAATTAAATTTCCCGTTTGGTTAACTTCAAAATCACTGTTTCCTTGGTTAATCAATCGAACTCTTCAAAAAATAGGACATAATAAAATAAAAAAAAACACTATCTATTGCGATGGATTTGTAGGGTTGGAATTCACTAATATAGGCGAAAATACTTTTATTTACCCAGGAGCTGCTCTTTCCAGCCACGCAGTAAATTCAATATTCGGAAAATTGAGTATTATTGAGATAAGGCTAGGTAAAAATAACACTTTTTATTCTGGTAATATCGCTGGTCCAGGAGTAATAACCAAAGATAATTTTGTGATTTATCCAAATACTACATTACATAAAAATTGGAGAGGAAAAAAAGAAAATTTCTATTATCAAGGCAATCCTGGACGCCCGATAAGTATAGAAAGCGAAGATTCGGCTTAATTATCGGCTTCTGATTTCGGGTATTTTCCGTGTTTTTGAAGGAATTGCCTATAAGTGTTTAGATGATCAAGTACTGTGCCTGCTAACTCGAAATTATCGTATACAGGGACATTTCTATTAAGAAGCTTAAGTTTAAATTTGTAACGACTCTTATATTCTTCGAAACCCTCAGAAATCTTCAGCATTATGCAGATCATTGGTTTGTTACAGATTCGTTTTGCCTTACTAATGTATTTTATAAACATTCTATTCAAATCCAATCCTTCGTCAAAACCCATCTTTTGGATAAGAGTTTCCTCAAGTTTTCCAAATCTTTCAGGATCTTTCACGAAAACAATCGTAGAAATGTTCGGATCTTTATCTAAAGCAAGGATAGTACGATAATAGATGTTTGGTAGAGCACCTTGAGCACCCAGGTCTAATGGATTAGTAAGGTTTGTGTTAACTTCGGGCAAAAATCGACTTAATTTATTGATAGTCTTACTATCTAATCTAGGAATTTTTATATTGTATTTTTCTAAAGTATCTCCGGCTTCGATTGTTGATCCTCCACCAATTCCAATTAATCCGATGTTACGTGAGCTTGGTAAATGAATTAGTTTAAAGGCACTTGCTAGAGCTGCCATTTCAGTAGAGTTTTTAACTAAGCAACATCCTGTTTGCTTTGAAACAGCCTCCCAAATTCGATTATCTCCTGCTAAGCCGCCCGTATGAGACATGATTGCTTTTTTTGTGGCCTCACCATAACCAGCTCTCCATAATATTACTGGTTTTCTATTTAAATTACATTTTTTAGCTGATGAGAAAAATTTTCTTCCTATCTCTTTTGATTTTAAATTTTCAAGATATAATCCGATTATCGCCGTCCGATCGTCTTGATTAAAATATTCAAGAAAATGAGGATGAGATAAGTCAATAGCATTTCCAATAGATATCATTTTAGAGACTTCGACTCCATAGGATACGGCAAGTTGCGCAACATTTACCGCTAAACCTCCTGATTGTAGAACTGCGCCAAAGTTCCCGGCTTTCTTAGATTGTTCTCTGCCTATATATAAACCCGCTTCAGGATTATAAACACCAAGACAATTTGGACCAATTATCCTTATTTTATATTTTTCAGCAAGATCTAATACGGCTTTTTCCAAATCTTCATTTCCAACTTCACTAAATCCTGAAGCAAAGATAGTTACAAAAGGAACTCCTTTTTTTCCCACTTCTTCTAAAACTTGAGGTACAATTCGAGCAGGAACGCCGATTATTGCGTAATCGATTGGATTATCATCGGAAACTTCTAAAATACTTCCGTAAACTTTCATTCCATATAGTTCCTTCCCTTTCAAACGGGGATTAAATAAATACATAGGTTTTCGGTATCTATCTTTCATTATTTCGACAAAATAACCACCACCTGCCGGATTGTAGGAGGCTCCGATAATTCCTATGGCTCTTGGATAAAACAATTTTTCAAATTTAATGTCATTTGAAACGCTGTTATCTGACATCGTAATTTTTCGTATTTATTAGTAATTTGTTAAAGTATAGATTGAAATTTACCTAAAATATTTTATTGTAATCGAAAGGCGTGTGAGTTCAATGTCCCACTTAAGGCAAAAGGGATGAGGTTGTTTTGGGTTTTTATTCACTAAAGAGCTAGGATTCGATGAGTTCTTTTACTTTTTGAATATCGTTTGTAATTATACCATCTACGCCAAATTTAATCATCTTTTTTATAGCTATTTTTGAATCAACCGTATAGGGAAAAACTTTAAGATTGTGATCGTGTGCCATCTTGACAAATTTTTGATCGACTAGTTTATATAACGGATTTATCGCGTAGAATTCGTGAGAAGATGCATTCATTATCATAGATTTTTTATAATTCCAATCTTTTAAGTTACCAATCGAGGTGGGTTCAAGAGCGGCCAATTGAAATTTTACCTTAAGATCTTTAATTTCCAAGAGTTCTCTATGAATGAAAGAACTAAAAATTGTATTTTTATTTAGATTTGCACTCTTAAATATATTTACAACTTTTGGAGCAATTCCTTTTACTTTTATTTCGCAATTGTAATTTATTTTATTTTTTGTTAAATCAATAAGCTCTTGAAGTGTGGGGATCTTTTCGCCTTCCCCGCAATCTAAGCTTTTTATTTCACGTAAATTCATTTCTTTTATCTCGCCGTCATGTCCAGTTGTTCTTAAGGTATTTTCGTCGTGAATTACGACGATTTCCTCATCTTTGGATTCTTGAACATCAAATTCAATATAATCTGCTCCTAATTCAATTGCTTTTTGGAATGCTTTAAGGCTATTTTCAGGGGCAATACTGTTTGCTCCCCTATGACCGATAACGAGTAATTTTTTAGTCACTTTCATATTCAATATTCGCTCTAAAAATTTTTTAGCAATAGTCTTAATAAATGAAATTTCATAATGACTTTAAACTTATGTTTAAATGTGGTGCTCTTAATTCTTTTTGAATAACCTAAGACACTTCCTCTTTAGTTAAAGACTTATTTAAGTTAAAATTAACGCAGTTTGTTAACCAATGAATAAATTTTTATAAGTTTTTAAACCATTTGACTTTTATTTCGTAAGCAATTTCTGAGGTTCTTATCGATATAATAAAATTTAAATATTTATTTTTCGAATATGATAAAACATTGTATATTTCCAACAAATTTAAATATGGAATATTATTTTAACAATAAGTTGATTTATTAATTATCAACAAAATTTTCAATAAAATAACAATTGAAAATTAAGGATAAAGAATATTGTAGGAGGTTTTTTTAAGAATGAGATTTTGCCCAAACTGCGACAATATATTGATTCCGAGAAAAAAGAAATTATATTGCAAAGCTTGCGATGAAGAATTTGATTTTGAAGATTTGAACGAACAAAATGAGTATAAAATAGTGAAAAAAATAAAGCATAACGAGAGTGAGGCTGCACCCATCATTATCAAAGAAGGTCTCAAAGGAGATCGGATATCTGGTGAGGATAGAAAAGCCTTCGAAGAATTCTTTACGGGTAGTGAAGAATCAGGGTACTAACTCAAATTTTCTTAATTCGCAATTTGCTAATTTTGATAGTTCTTTAGTTCATATTCAATCTCCATAAGATTAGAATTTACTTTTTAATATTTTTTAAAGATTTAAATTTATTAAGAATAAATTCTAATATAACAAAAATAAAAATTTGAGAGTTTAATTATGGCAGAAAAACCGAAAAAAAAGAAAAAGAGAGCAAGAGGATTCGCTGGAGTTATCGCTAAACAACTAGAACCAATAAACAATAATCCAAAATTTCAAGAAAGATATAAAGACGAAAAATTCAAAATACTTTTAAACGCCAAAGATGGGAGATACGCTGCTTTAATAAAGGTAGACAATGGCAAATTAGAGGTCGATGGAATAAAAAATCAACCAAAAGAGAATTTGAGTCAAGAAGAATTAGAATGGGATGGATTTTTAGAACTAAAAACGGACGATTTTT
The DNA here is from genome assembly GCA_014729315.1 of Promethearchaeota archaeon. The sequence goes on from WJKD01000064.1 coordinate 4,203, forward strand.
TCAAAATGGCGATGGGAGAGATTTCCACACTGGGAATGATTCGTAGATTAATTTTCCGGCAGATGAAAATCAAAGGAACAAAATATGTGCAGCAACTCGATAAACTCTTTAAATATCTTGAACCTTAAGTCTATACAAAAACAAAAAAACAAGAGGAAAAATAGAAAGATTAGCCTAAATCTTTTAACTTAAATATTTCCACCAGTGATTCCATCTCCTGATGGATTTCATTGATATCTTTATTTTCATCTTTTAAAGATTGTAAGAGCACGTCTTTATCGTTTGAAGAAATGTCTTCAAATTGATTTAAGAATTCTCTAAGATACAATACTTTTTTTGAAGGGGAATTTTGAATTTTCAAGATGATTTCTTCGATAAAGTTGTTTTTAGAAATTCTATCCAACTCTTCCTTTGAAAGAATCATTCGTTCGTTATTTAATTGAGATTCCTTGAAGAGTTTACTGTTTTTTATAATCGAGATTGAAATTTCTTTTAAAATTTTATTGCGAGACGGAATATCAAGCGAAGTAAGATAATTTTCAAATTCTTGGTTCTTTTTTTCAATTCCTTTGATCATCGAAAGAACTTTTAGCAATTTCTTTTTCTCAAGCCTTTCCATATAATTATTAGTGATTCTCTAAATTTTTAAATTTATCTCAATATATTATATTTTTAGAAATGGATTTCGAAATGCGAGATAAATTAAAAGAATTTCAGAAAAAAATTGATTATGAATTTAAGGATATCAACTTGCTTCAAAAGGCTTTAACTACACCACAGTTAGCGAA
>WJKD01000673.1 GCA_014729315.1 Promethearchaeota archaeon
ACAATAATTGCTCCAACAACCAATTTGGAATTAATTTAGTATATTCAAGCAGTAATAATAATATCTCTCACAATGACTGCTTCAACAACAGCAATGGAATTTCCTTGGTTTCTTCGAATAATAACAATATCTCTCACAATGACTGCTTCAACAACAGCAATGGAATTTACCTGTCTTCTTCGAATAATAGCACCATTTCGCACAATAATTGCTCCAACAACAGCTATGGAATTTATCTCCATTCTTCTAGTAATAACAATATCATTTCGTACAATAACTGCTCTAATAACCAAATGGATGGAATTGATTTATATTATCTGTGCAATTACAACACTATTTCGAATAATAACTGTTCCTATAATCAGATTGGGATTTATTTGTATGCTTCAAGCAGAAATACAATCATTTATGATAATGTCAGTTTTAGTGAAATCGGTCTTTGCTTATATGGTTCGGATAATAATAATATTTCATATAATTTTATTAATAATCACTCGCACTATGGAATTTTATTACAATTCAGTAATTTCAATAATGTCTCTTATAATACCTTAACTGCAAATAATATATGTATCCAAGATGAAGATTGCATAGATAATTTCTACGAAGAAAATGGAGACTGTGAAGTGAAATATATAAGAACTAATCCCAGTCCACCTGTTGGAGATGATGATGATGATGATGATGACGATGACGATGATGATTCAAGTTCTGTAATACCCGGTTATGAATTTTATTTTCTCCTTCTAAGCATAGTTTCAAGCTTTTTTATCCTTATTGTGATAATAAGAAGCAAAAATAATAAAAATATACAACTCTGCTAATTGTATAAACGAATTAATTAACAATTATAAAATTACCCCTTTTTTTTTATTTTTTTACACGATAATCCCCTGATCTTGTAAATCGGCACATTCTATAAGATTTAGATTGTCCCTGAAAAAGTTGCCCCTCACTTGATAAATCATTCGGACTTCTTTTAAGATTCGGGGACAATATCGTATCTTCGAAGCTGGGCTAATGCGAAGCTCCACGGAGTCAATCGTCTTGGCTCTTCTTAACAAGATAATCGCCTAAAAAATAGAGATTAAATTTTCCGCAATATTATTATAGATTGACATTAATGCGAATAGCATTAATTTGGCGTTCTACCTAGCAGCAGCTGATTTGGACATCCTTTTTCATGCCTTTATCTTATCCCGATATAGATTGATTGTTGCGTATACAATCTATCTTTTTTCAAACATCGTGCAAAGTCTTTATGACCCTATTTCTTCTTCAGTTTTATCATTTTTGGTTTTTTCAAGGTTTTAGAATCCCTAGAGTGCCTTCTTTTTTTCTTTTATTCAAGACTTAAGTCTGTTTCCAGAACCCATTAGCGCATCAGCCGCATACATGTATTCAAAAAAGATAAGAGGAATACAAAACTTGTCTTGGAGCATTTGATGCGTCATCTCCATATCTTCGATACTTGCTTTTCGGCATCTTCTCGAGTAGCAAAACAACCGTGAGCCTCTATCCAGTGGAATTTCCCTCCTCGAAAAAACGGTCTCGTCATTTTCCCCTCGTATTGCCATACTTGGCACGATTGATACCTTTTAAAGGGTAAATCTCTATAACTACTTATCCAATAATGGTATATCTTATAGAGAGTTTTTTCACTGGTGGGTTTCAGAGCTAATTTCTCGTTTAGTTCTTCCCCTTCACTTCCAGCCTGCGTTACCCAAAGGATTTCTGGAGCAAATCTCTTCACGTAATTAGCCTCCAATTCAAAGTTTCTTTCTGGAATCACAGATGGCATTACTTGCGGAAGATGATCTTTTTTTTCAAGTAAATCTTCGTATTTGGTATATATGTTTTTATTACTTAGAGTTGCCCAAGGTCTGTAGCATACAAAACCTTTGACATTATATCTTATAACTGCTAAATCTGCTTTCTCGAGAATTTCTGTGTACCACCCAGAAGAATTATCTTCTTTAGAGACAGTAATTCCTGTGAGGACAAACTGTATTCAATTTCGGAGTCTTGTTTGAATGCCCTTCCCAGAATAATCTCGGTGTCTTCGTCTTTGTTTTTCAGTTACGACCAGGAATTTGGGAAGAAGTTGCTTTCAGGGGTATCATACTTACTTAACTTTTAAAAGGATTCAGTAAAAAATCTGCGATTATTCTAAATAGAATTCTATTTGGATTGATGCATTTTGTTAATCTTATTGGAGGTGCTCCTTTAATAGGAACCATTTTCCAGGTCATTTTAGCCACATTTTTAGGTACCTTATTCGGTTATATTATGACTAAAACTGAAAATCTTTTTCCTTGTATCGTGCTTCATTATCTCTTTAATGTTTTTGCAAATGTTTTTTTCGGCTCTCTGATGGAACTTTTTTCAGCGTCATCTATGGTGTCTTGATTGTGGGTATAATTACTCCGACGATCATCAATATTATTGTGGTTAAGTCCTTACGAAGGAAAAAGAATCTTAAGAATCTTAGATGATTTGTAAAAGCGATTAAAAAAAGAAATAAATTGATTCTCCAAAATTAATTTTATTGGGTAAAATTAACCTTAATATGAAGAGTAAATTAGTTTCGTTAGAAACGATAGATACCTATAAGAAAAGAATTGCACAGATGAGAAAATTAGGATTTTCCAAGGAAGGTGATATACTTTTTATAGAAGAAGTGGTTGCTGTTTCGGAACAAGTTGAAAATTTGAAAGTTATTGCTAATGTAAACGGTTTTATAGTAGAATGCGACGAGCCTAGAGCTGTAGGAGGTACAGATCAAGCTGCCCGCCCGGTAGATCTTTTTCTCGCTGCGATTGCAAATTGTTTGGAAATCGGAGCGCTTGTATATCTAAGTTTCTCCAATCTTAAGGTTGAATCAATTAAGACTCACCTAAGCGCTAAGTTCGATAAAAGGGCACTAGAGGCGTCAAAAGACGCGCCTTTACCGGGATTTTACGACTTTAAACTAAGATGGATCGTTAAAACAGAAGAGCCACCAAGAAAAATCGAAAAAGTTCTTCAAAAAGTAGAAGCCTCTTGTCCTGTTATGAGCACTTTACGTAGAAAACCTACTATAAGGAGCATCCTTAAATTAAATTAATATATTAAACTAAGTTCAATCGGGTAATAGATGGGCATTGCATATAACGGAGCCAGTTAAAATTTCTTTTTCTTCACTAATATCTGACATTTCCACAATCATTACTAGAGCGTTGTATCCCTTGGAGATCAAAAATTTTTTAATCTCGTTTCCGATGTTCTTAAGTTTACTCTCGTCGGAAGAAGGTATAGTATAATTTATTAGCGATTTGGGACTGTCAATTAAATCGAAGTTTGCCGGAAGAACGCTCGCGGGATAAATAACGATTTCGTTAGCTCCCGCGATTTTACCAATTTTTTTGATTTCTTCTTCTAAAGGACCAATTGCGAAAAATTGTTTTTCTCTAATATCAAACTTTTTATTAAGAATTTTTTCCAAATTGTCTCGCGTGTTTTTATCGTAGAATGCTGTTAATTCTCGAGAACAAATTGATCGATATTTTCCGTCAATAAGCTTCTCTTTGTCTTCGATAAAATTTATGAGAAAATCGTAATATTTGTCGTCGATTTTTTTAAAATTTTCCACATTTCTTACAAAATCAGTTAATTTGTCAATTAGATCATAGTAAAACTTTAAACTTGTTTTTATATCCAGTTTGTAGTCCATTTTCTTTATTTCAGGATATTTTTTCAATACAATATTGATTTGTTTATTAAATTCAGAACATAATTGGGCAATCTTATCAACCTCTTTTATTGATTTAAGTTTTAACAACTTTAAAAGCGACTTCTCAGATTTAATCAGATTGGTAAGAATTTCCTCGATTTGCGTCCTGTATTTTTCTTCGATATACGACATAATCTTTAATATAAAAAATAAAAAATAAGAAAAGAAAGAATCAAATAAAAACTGCTTTCCTAAAACGGAATAGGTTCTTAGATCCTCTTTATCGAAGTTTGCTTTTTATCTGTTTTGACCGTGACCGCAAGGTGACTTCTGTCA
>WJKD01000674.1 GCA_014729315.1 Promethearchaeota archaeon
AAACACTACTATTTTTTACTTTTACTGGAGGGTGCGTGCGTTCGCGTTATTTGAATTTGTTATGAATAATGTTGCACTTTTCGGACTTTTTAGAATTTCGCAACATGTAAATCTGCTTCTTGTCCTCAAATATACTAAAATGTTGCACATCTTCGAAAAAAATTTCGGTAACAAAAGTCCCTCAAATCCCTCCAAAGGACACACTTTTTAATTTGCTGAGTATGGAGCTCTAAAGCGGAATTTATTCAATTATCCAAAATAGCGTTTCGGGAAATGTTTTACAACTAAACCGAAGCGTATTCTCTTCAAAATTCATATTTTACTCGAAAATCTTAAATATTTCGAGTGGTTTTTATTTTATAATGACATCCTCAACTAACAAAAGAATATTAAAGATCGGGTCGAAAGGTGAAATTTTTCCTCCAAAAGACATTCGGGAAAAACTTGGTTTTGAACCTGATCAGCCTATTATCTTATACATTCATAACGATCAACTAATTATAAGAAAAATCCATTCTTTAGAAGAAATATTAAAAACACCTCCAAAAGTTAAAATTAGTTATCACGCATGGAAACAATTTAAAGAAGAATTATCAGAAGAGTTAGAAAAATGAAGATATTAGTTGATACATCTTATTTCTTACCATTTATAAAGATTAAAATAGAGAAGTTCCCGCAAGATACTCTAATCAATCTTCTTTATGAATCTTCTAACAAATTTTTTTATTCCGAACTTTCGATATTCGAATTAACCGCAAAAGGAATGAAAATTTCTTCCCAAAAAGGAAAGATCACTCCACAAGACATCAGGATTGGGATTGATGCTCTGACTAACGATACACGTTTAACTAAGCTTTCCTTTATTGATAATCCTCTAATTATTGTACTTGCTAATCATCTCAGAACATTTCATAAAGATACTATCGATTGTTTAATTTTTGCGACAGCAATTTGTATGTGTGATTGCATAGTGACTATGGATGTTGTATTATATGAATTAATAAGAAATAATCCACCGTTAGTTAATCATATTCAAGAAGTCAACGAAGGATTTAAATTCTGGTTCGATGATCTTTCAAGCGATTACAAAGAAATTACCTCTAATTATAAATAGATAGGGATAATAAATCGTAAATTGAGCTTTTTCAAAACATCCAACAATTATTGCTAAATGAATTTACTTTTTTTGAAATAAGCTTTTATGTTACGGCGTTGCACATTCCTTGGTGCTTTCCCATTTCATGACATCCTCCTTCTACTTCAAAAAAATTCAATTGGTTTGGTCATATTATTCACGAGCTTTATATTTAGTAGAATCTTCTTTAGGTATCTATAAGAGAATGGGTTTAGTTTTTTTTTAACTTTATTATTGAGTTCATGGAATGGAAGATTGATTTCAACTTTCTTTTTATTGCTAAAAAACATTCATACCCCCTCTCAATTTAAGTGAGAAGTACGAATTCTCCACAAAAACTATTTATATGGTATTTTTTTTAAAATCATGTAAATCAATTTCTTAGTAATTGGAAATATATCATGAACAAAAGTAAATCTCCCTATTTAGACGTCATAAAGAAATATTACAAGAAGAAATTTCGAGGACTTTCGACTGATCAACTAAAAAAAAAATTGCATATGCTCCGCAGAAAGCTTTTGAAAACAGAACATCAATTGCGAGAGCCGATCCGACATAAAATTCGAGATCTCGAGCGTCATCTCGAAATAAATTTTATGAAATGCCTTTATTGCAAACAAGAGTTTGAAGAAGATAAGCTAACTACATACGGGTCCTTTACGTGCTGTATTAAGTGCCTCGAACAACATCAAGAAGTAAGGAAAGAGCATTTTAAATCATAGTTGTAATATGAAGTAATGTTCAACCGCATATTTTTATTTTATTTTTTTTAAATTGATAATATAAATTTTTTTAGTTCAATTACATCGCTATCACCTAAATTTACGAAAATGTTGCACATTTTTCGAAAAAAATTTGGGAAATGTGTGTCATATATGCCCACCGTGGAATCACCTATGGGAACCCACATTATTTTTGACGAATTCATCGCTTCTATTCTATGATTTCACAAAAAATTTTCTGATTTCCAGATTGATGTTTGGAGAGATGTTTTACAACTATTCCGAAGTTTATTCGTTGATATAACTTAAATGAAGGAATTCCCAAATAAATGAGATTCTTAAAAGCGATACATTTAAATAATCATATTTTTAC
>WJKD01000675.1 GCA_014729315.1 Promethearchaeota archaeon
GTCTGTGTTGCCATGGATATTCATTCCCGCGGTTGTGAACGCAGCTTCAAGTGGCGGCGATTTTATGGCTGTTGCATGGCTGTTAAAACTGGACAAAGATGTGGTTTTAGAAGATGACGGAGATGTATTGACAGCATATCGCAAAATAATTTCATAAAAATTTGGGAGTGCAAAAACTATGTTGAATCAGAAATGGTTCCGTATCCTCGTTTTCTATCTCATCGCCCTCATTTCTTCGATTGTTTTAAGAATAGATTCACCTGAATGGTTCAATCAATTCCATCTGCCTTATGGTTTATCCATCTATAAAGAATGGCTCGGCGGATTGGGTCCCTTTTTTGGTGCACTTTTCGTTACAAGAATTTTTAATGTGGAAAGAACGATTTCATTTTTCGGGACATCCAAAGCAAAGAGCATTTTAATGGCAATCATCCCGGTGGTGCTATTTACTATCGTCGGCGCCAGCACCAGCGAGGTGAATAACCATTTTTACGGTTTTCATCTGGGTGTTATGCTGGTTATTTACGGCCTCCTTGAAGAGACCGGGTGGCGCGGTTATCTGCAGGACGAGCTACGCGGCATTCACCCGGTAATAAAATATGTGTTGATCGGATTTTTATGGTATGCCTGGCATTTAACCTTCATCGGAAACATTCTCCACCTTAAAAGCGAGCTTAGTATACTATTCATACTAATTCTGGCAAGTTGGGGTATCGGACAGGCTGCCGAGTACACCCAATCAATAATTGTGAGTGGGTGCCTGCATATCATCGGAAATATTATGGCATTCAGCAGCTTAATCTTGCAAGGCATTGATCTTAACGGCAGGCTCACTATCGCTGGTATAAGTGTTTTCGCGTTTGTGCTGATGTTGGTGGTTTGGGAGAAGTCTTATTTCATGTCTTGGAATAGAAAATAGTAACTGACAGTATTAATTAAAAATAGATTATTTGATCAATTATATCAAAAATCTTTTTAAAAAATTAGTTAACGTCCATTACAGTTAAAAATTATCTCAACTATATATTTCTGATTTACATAATTTGCGATTTTATAAAATAAAATTTTATTTACTCTTTCAAACAGTAAAATAATGCTTGCCCCAGTACAAATCATTGTTTATATTCATAATGCTATAAAAATAACTGCGTTAATTTAGTAAATGACAGGAATTCATTCCTTGATTAACACCCAAAAAGCGAGGTCGTTATGAAAACATTGTATTTGGTCAGGCATGGCAAATGCACTGCAACAAAGAAAGATTGCCCGGATATTAAACGGGACCTTATTAAAAAGGGTGAAAAAGAAACTCAGCAGATGGCAAAAAAGCTTAAAAAGACAAAGGTTGAATTGGATCTTATTGTGACCAGTCCGGCGAAGCGTGCAAAAAGTACCACAAAAATATTTGCTAAACAATTCAAATATCCCAAAAAAGAAATCATCAAAAATGAGGAGCTTTATCAAAACGAATCGGTCGATGGATTAGTGAATGTAATTAAAAATCTGGATGATAAATATAATTCAGTAATGGTGGTCGGACAGAGCCCGGAGATAAACCACATTGCTGATTTTCTCATAAAGGATTTTGAATACAGGATACCAAAATCAGGAGTATTGCAAATTGAGATCAATCGGAATAGCTGGGCAAATGTTGCCAAATCGTCCGGCTCGCTGAAGTTGTTCAGTTTTCCGATTCCGAAATCAAAAAAATCCAATATATTGAAAAATATTCAATCAGGTGTGGAACAGAAAATTGTGGATCAATTAACGGTTGCGGTTGATGCATCTGAGCTTAACTTAGATAGTAAATTGGAAAAAGAAGCGAAAAAGGCAGGAAAAGACTTTGCAAAAGTGCTGATGAAAAAAGCTAAAATCGAGGATTCTATTCTTATTGAAAAAGCACTTGAAGATGAAAAGATGCAAATGAAACAAATGCCACAACAAGAACAGACACTAAAACCGGAAAAATCACAGCCAGAGAAGACAACGGCTAAACCTGAACCGCAGCCAGCAGCACCGGTTAAAACTCAACAGACAGATATGAACAAGAACAGTCAAAGACCGAAACCTTCGCCGCAACCAAGGCGACGGAAAAAAGCTGCTGCTCCAAAACCAACACCCGGGAAAATTCATTCTGTTCAAAAAAATGGGGTGCTAAAAACGGAAACGGTTCCTCAGTAATGACCCTTTCAACAGACTTTCCTTAAACAGATTCCCGAAAAATCAAAAATTTCGGGAATCTTCAGAAAAGCATAAATTAGTTTAATTCAATCCCCGATGATTTAGCATTGCTTATTCGAGAACTGAAATGTTTTATTTTGTATATCCCTCCCCAAAATTAACATAAAAGAAATATTTGTTTTTAAATTATAAATGAGTATATTACTTCAAAATAATCTAAGGCAAGTATTTTATGCAAATATTAATTTTAGACGGACAGAGGGATGCGGATTCGGAAGCGTATGCTTCCTACATCACTGATTTAAAATCAGCACTCGCATCACATGGAAATGATATTCAAATAATTTCATTACGCAATAAGAAAATTAAATACTGCACCGGCTGCTGGGGCTGCTGGGTGAAAATGCCGGGCTTATGCGTGGCAAACGACGATACTCACGAGGTGCGCCGAGAGTACATAAATTCTGATTTCGTACTAATGGTCTCACCGGTGATTATGGGATTCACCAGCGCGCTGCTGAAAATGACTCAGGATAAATTAATCCCACTGGTGCATCCGTATATCACGCTCGTCAATAACGAATGTCACCACGAACCACGCTATCCGAAATATCCGCTACTCGGTTTGCTACTGAATCGAAACGGTGATGCGGATGCTGAGGATATCGAAATCATTTCGGATATCCAGAAACGCTTTGCACTGAATTTAAAATCCGAGCTCAGATTTACGATGACAATGGATCAGCCAGTAAAGGAGGTATGCGATGCAATTAACCCTATTTAACGGCTCTCCCCGCGGGAGGAAAAGCAATACGAAAATTCTGCTCAATCATTTCTGTGATGGATTCACTGCCAATAATGAAAACGAATTCATCATACATTATTTGAATCAAGCGCAAAAGATCGACCAGCATGTGGAGCAATTTAGAAATGCCGACCATGTCATCATCGCATTCCCGTTGTACACCGATGCGATGCCCGGAATTGTCAAGCATTTCATTGAAGGACTGGCGCCATTGTGCGGCAGAGCTAAAAATCCCTCGCTGGGATTCATCGTGCAATCCGGTTTCCCGGAACCAATCCATTCCCGCTATGTAGAGCGCTATTGTGAAAAACTGGCGCAGCGCCTGGGATGCCGCTATACCGGAACCGCCATTCGCGGCGGCGTGGAAGGCATTCAAATCCAGCCGCCCTGGATGACGAAAAAACTGTTCCGCCTGTTTCACGAACTGGGCGTTCAATACACCGCACAAAAACGCATGGATCCGGCGATCCTCAAAAAACTGGCGCCCCGTGAAAAAATGTCCGCCTTCCGAAGATTCGGCTTCAAAATCATGCTGCGCACCGGTATTGGTAATTTATACTGGAACATGCAGTTGAAGGAGAATGGGGTGTTTGAGAGGCGGTTTGAGGGGGCGTATTTGGGGGAATAAATCGCTGTGATCGTAGTCTGAACGTTCGGGTCATTTTTTGTTGGCTAAAGAGAGTTCAAAGAAAATTACGTCTTTATCAATGTTCGCATTAATTTCAAAGTTATACAATCATTATCTCAAATTTCCTCAAAAAACAGACCACTATTGTTAAAAAATAGCCTTATAACTATATGTGATTAATCATTGAATAAATATTAAATATTAAAAATTTTTGTTGACTTTTTCATAATTTATTTTAATTTTGTAATTAAATTCTGAAAAGGAGCATATTTAATGGATAACAATAATAAAAAAAGAATTACAAAAAAAATCAAAGATGATTTTATAAATATTACAAAAAGTATTGCTGATGTTCACTCACATTGGTTAGTTCAATTAATTTTTTTCTTAATTGAAACTGGCGGAATATTCTTTTCAGTAAATAAATTAATCTGGCAATATTGCTTTAAAATTGGGCTTTTTGATTTTGAGAGACAATTTGAAAGATATGGAATAATGGAAAGTATATTAATTTTTTGGTTGATTCCTTTGTGCATTTCATTACTGATATTCTTCATTTTAATTAAATATAGTGAATATAGACAAAGTAAAGAACAAAAGAAATGGTTCAAAGATGCCATTAATTCGATTTTTGTTGTTGCTCCAGCATTATATGTTATTATTGTCCTATCATGGGCTTTTCTATGCTTTTTCAATACGTCAGAAGTTTATATCAATTCGGACTATAATGTACAAAAAATAGCACTTAGTGAAATTCAGGGTAACCGAGACTATAATCCTGAAGTGAAGAATTTAAAAAATAATATTTATAAAGTAAATAAATTAATAAAATTTGGGAGATACAGAATTACGCTTGATTATTTTCATGATGAATTAGGTTATCAGAAGATGACTAGAATCAGACCGTTTAGTGCTTTGTATGACACAATATTTATCGATAAACCACTAAAATAAAAATATAAAAAGAAAGGTTAATAAATGATGTACAGAACATTAGCTATATTCTTTTTATTTCAATTTTCATGTCACGCCCAAGTTGTAATGAATCTTAAGGAACGATTCGAGAGTCTAACAAATAGAGCTAAATCGTGTCTTGTTACTGAAGAGATAGAAAGGAGGAATAATGCAGAGCTTGAGTTAAATATGAGCGAACCGATAAATCAACTTGATATCAAAATAGAAAAGTATAAAAAAGCTCCTCCAGATAATAGAATAAGAGTAGAAAATGGCAAGCATAGGATGATCGCTTTTTTTTATTGTAACAATGGTAACTATTTAAGATGTCAAAAAGAATTAAAAAAAATAAATATTGCTGTAGAGGATGCTTCTGAAATTGAAAAAGATAAAAGAATGTATGCAAGATGTTATCTACTGAAAAAGAAGCCTGATCCTCACAAGGCGTTAGAAACTCTTAAAGAAATTGAAGTTCCCAGTCCAGAAACCTTATTTATCATGGGAACACTAGCAACTTCTTTGGGCAAAGGTAATAAAGCAGAACTGAAAAAATACTGTAACGAAGGATTAAAACACTATAATAAATGTCTTGATTCTCCCATACGAAAAAAAGTGAATGATGCTTTAATTTACCAACAGATTGGCAATATATTCTATATCCTTGGTCGTAAAGAGGAAGCATACCAAAATTGGGAAAAATCAAGAAAAACAAATTCTACTCAAGCTGGATATCTTACTTATTTTATGGGAGTTTCAAGTTTTGAACAAAAAGATTATTTAAACGCAAAAAAGTTTTTCGAAGACGTTGTTCGGATGAACTATGAAGATTGGAAATTGGAATCTCAATATTATCTGGGACTTATTGAATTTGAAAATGACAGAATTGATGAAGCAAGGGAAATATTTCGTAAGTCAATTTCATTTAATATAAAGCCGAATCCGGTTAAAATAGATATTCTTCGCAAAATGATTTTATGTAATCTAATCTTAGCGGAGAAAGCAATACAAAATAATCAAGAGGAAACAGCTAAAAGCATTCTTGATTCAGGTATTAAAGATGTTGAAAATAGTCAACTGAGTTTAAATGATTACAAAAATATCGACGCCGCGATATTTTATGGTGTAATGAGAAGATTACGATCAAACCTTAATAATGTTAATGATATCAAAACAAATGAATTGTTTGCCAATGTCATAAAACATGTCAATAAAAATAGACACAAAATTCCCATATTAAAAGAAATAGCTGGTATCCTGTATTTAGCTAATGAAACAATTGGCGCCTCTCAAATATATGAGAAAATAAAAGATGTGGACATAATTTCTGAGAATAATTACTATTGTGTAGATAAAAATTATAAAATGTTCACTGAGTCAGCTTTTAATCTCAATATACATCTTAATCCTAAGCTACACGAGTACGCTCCTTACCTCCTTTTTAATTATTCCCAATTTTATTATGAGTCCCGTAATTTTATGAAAGTATGGCAATTATCAAAGAAGTTTGTCGAATATGGAGAAAGTCATTTACATGAAAAATTTATTTATGAGCTTTTAATTCAACATTACCATACTTTAATTAAATGCTGTATGGAAGATACATCTATTCCAAGACAGGTTGCGTTGCAATGTCAGCGCAAATACGATAATAAAATTAGTAGATTATTAGATGAAAGATATGAAGAGGAGGATCTACCTGAATATGTTGTTGTTAATAATAATAACAATTCAGATTTGGTGATTCTTTTAGCATATGAATATAATAAAAATTAAATGATATTTTTTGGAGGATAATTATAATGAATATCATTAACAAAAATAAATCGTTATTAGCTGTTTTATTAATGGTTATAATAGCTGCTATTTATTTTGGCTTCAGATGGTACTCACAGAAATCTTCTCAGAAATTAATTATTAAAGAACTCAGATATACCGACATTTATCTGGGGCTAACGAAAGATGAATTAATTAACAGAATAGATAAAATTAATAATAATATTAGAGATTTAGAAAATAAAATTAGTGAACGTAGTCAAGAAAAGGAGGATTTTGAAAATGAGAGGATGTCTGACTTAGGCGAATTTGAGGAACGAAATGAATATCTTGAACCACCTGAAGAAATTGAAAGAAAAATCGACCATTATAGAGTGGAATTAGAAAAATACAAAAATCAGTTACAAGAATTTGAAATGAATGATCCTTTAATTAAAAGGCAAAGACATATTAACCAAGATATTGAAAAAATTAATTTTTATGTAAATAAATTGAAAATTAACAATGATAGGGAAGGCCGAACTCCTGTAAATGAATTGAATTTTATATCCGGATATTATGCTCATCGCTCTAGTTTGCTTAAATTGCCTGAAATAAAGATTGAGACTCAAAGAGAGTATGATCAACGAGAATATGAAAATATTGTTATAAGATTGACAAAAAACCTCGACAAGATAAAACACAGTTATCAGCAGGATTCGACTATTATTCAGGCAAAAATAGATGAAAAAAGAAAATTTCTTATAAATCAAATTGATAATACGAAAGATAATTTGAACCGATATGATGAAATCAAGCGGAAAAGAGATAATCTTTCAGAAACATTGGATGATCAGTTAATAAAAAGTGAGTATCAATCACAACTTAAAAATTTTAGCGATGCTATTGAGTGGTATAAAAAAGACAAAAACATGTATAACCTAAAAAAATCTTGTTATGAGATAGCATTACTTATTAAAGAAACCCAAAATAGAAAATGGAAAGAAAAACTACAGAATGAAATTGAGGCATTAATTCAAACACATAATTCTCTAGTTAACAGCATACAAGAAATTGATTCTGAATTACTAGAGTATCAAATCGCAGCGATGCAAAAAGGAGCACAAAACATTTATGAGAAAATTGCCAGTATTGAGTCTCTTATTGATGTGGTAAAGCCTATTTTTGAGGGAGGTTTATTTTTTGAATATTTTCAAATAAGCAAAAGCGATTTAAGTGAAAATAAACCTGAAGTTCGTCCCTACATAGAGGCATTTAAAGCAGCAATTCCAGCTTTAAAGGAGTTTTTAGAATATTATTCCGATTATAAAATTCATATAGATGGTCATGCAGACCGTCTTCCCTTTGTTGATGATCCTTACGGAAATATGAAACTTTCGAGAGAACGAGCAATTGAAGCTAAAAAACGTCTAACGAGTCAGGGAATTTCGCAAACTTTTATCGTGTGTGACTGGTTTGGCGAATTCCACAATACAACAGATAAAAAAGCAGATCGGGGAATAGGAATCGCGAGAGATCGACGGATTGATTTAAGATTAATAGGTGGTGAGAGTGATTCCACACAGGAGAAAAAAATATATAGTAAATTTCGCAACGCTTTTAAAGTCCCAGAGGTTGGTAAAACATTCTTCCATGAAGAAGGATATTGGGTAGAAACAGGATATATTGGAGAAAAGTATGAGATTATAAGTTTGAACTATGCAGGTAAAGCATTTGATGCTTTGTTTAAAAAGAATAAAACCTTTGCTCAACTAGTGAAGAAACATGCTTCTCCACTTTATAGAGAGACAAACGGGACGATTCAACTTGGAAATCAGATTAAATTGAAATTGGAAATTGAAGGTACGATTTTTAATATCGAGGTTAATCAAAATGGATTTCTAGATATTGAGGAAATCACAAATTCAAAATTTAGGAATTATTTGCTTTGAGTTTTGATATTATTCAAGTTGCAATTAAAAAAGAGAAATCAAAAAAATGATTTCTCTTTTTTATTACTATTTAATTTTATTTAAAAGTGTGTATTTTATTCATGCCCAATATACAACCCCCGCCCCGTCAATCCCTCAATATTGGTATCCCACCGGCCAACCCACCTTTCATTTTTGAACAAAAAACATTATATTCTCTCTGTGTCAAATTTCATCATATTCCCCAGTGGGAATTTCACGTTATTCCCCACTTGTTTTTAATCTAGCGATATAATAAACAGATTAAAAATAAGAGTCAAGCGTTTTCAGTTTTTGGTTTAAATTTTTTTCGATACGATTCA
>WJKD01000676.1 GCA_014729315.1 Promethearchaeota archaeon
GCACTTATGTTCTTCACATATTTTTCGTGGCTTACCCTTAGCTCGTTTAATCTTTCTTTCAATCTCTTTAGTTCTTCTGGAACACTTCTTAATTTATTCGTTTCCTCTTCAAGAGGTTTTAGAAGATTCCTTATTTCTTGCTTTTTCTTGATTTGAAGATTTAATTCCTCTTCTTTCTCTGGAAAAATATTCTGTATCTTATTTTTTACGATATGATAATTCTCAACATCCTTTGCTAAGCCTCTTATTTTTTCAGATAATTTATCGACTCTTTCTTTATATGTTTGTTTTTCCTTTATTTGATTTACTAGCTTATTAATCTCTTTTCCGATCTCCAGTTTTCTTTCTTCGTATTCTCCTTGTTTAATTATAATTTCTTTAAGTCCCTCAATTCTTTTTTCAATTTTCTCTTTTTCTTCTATTTTTTCACTCAGATCTGCGGCTTTCTTTTCGACTGGAGTAATGGTGGATTGAAGTTCTTCAATCTTATTATTAAAATAGGTTTCTAACGAACCTTCTCCTATATTTTTGCATTTTTGATTTAGAATCGGGCACTTTCCACCTTTGGAATTTTCTTTATTTTCTTTGAGTTCTTCAATTTTTGTTTTTAATTTCACTAATTCATTTTCGGTTTTTCGATACAAATCCTCAATTTCTTCAAAATCTTTTATTTTACTCTTTAAGATTTCAAATTTATTGAGTTTTTTGCTATTCTTCTGGATTTTCTCGCTGAGTTTTTTATAATCTTCTTTGTTATTGTCCAGAATTTCTTCAGATGATTTAATTTCTGCCAATTTATTTTTTAAAGAATCTAGCTTTTCAGATAATTTCTCTTTAGTTTCAAAAGCGTTTTTATACTTATTGAATTTTGTTTCCTCTTTCTTAATTTTTTCAATATCCAATTCTAAATTTTCTACTAAACTTTCAACTTTTTCTTTTTTGACAATTAAATTATTAATTTTTTCTCTTAAATCACTATATTTAGTATTTAAATTTTCTAATTCTTGCTCCTTATTTACTAAGGATAAGTATTCCTTTGAAGCGCTTTGGGTCTTTTCGCATATCTTCTTGGCGTTAGTAGATTCTTCGATATCTTTTTCAAGTTCTGTAATGGAGTTTTTTAGGTTTAATTTATCCTTGTTAATACCTTTAAATTCTAAATTCACTTTTTCTAATCTTTCTTTGAGCTTATTTATTTGCTTATATTCCTCATTCTTTTCCTTCAGCTTTTCCTCCAATATATTAAGATTTATAGTTGCTTTTTGTAGAGTTTCCTCTAAATTTTTAGATTCTTCCAATAATTCGTCTTTCTGACTTAAAATTCCTTTGATTTCACTAATTTTTTTTTCGATTTCGAATAGTTCTACCTCAAATTTTTTAATTACTTTAAGTATATTTTTCCATACTTTTCGATATATGTCCACTTGTAATATTGGACTAAAAAACTTCTTCCTGTTTGTGGGGGTTCTCAAGAAAGGTTCTGTGTAGGTTCCTTGAGGCACGCCTATTGATGTTCTAAAAATTGTCGATAAATCGAAGGTGTTCCTAATAGAAAATTGATCCCTTAACCATTCTATCAACGATCCACGATCGCTAATTCCCGCAAGAGGAACACCAGTTCTTGCATCGCTAACATTAATTTCGTTCGCACTTTTTCCGATTGTCCTCTCAATTACAAATATATCGTCGTTTTTACCCAGAATCCAAACCTTGATAATACCATAACTCTGATGCTCTAATTTTGATTTTCTTACATAGCTAGATTGAGTTCCTTGAAGGTAATCAAAAAGCACAAATCCAATCATGTTTAAAACTGTTGATTTTCCCGTTCCATTCTTTCCTAATAAAATGTTGGTTCCTTCTTGAAAAGAAATTATCGTATTCTTATGAGTTGTGATATTTTTTAACTGTATTTTTTTTATTAGTATTTTTTACACCTCTTAAAAATCATCTTCTCCATCATCAATATAATCATCTAAATCTATTCCGAATTCGTCATCAAAAGATTCTTTTTCCTCTCCTTTTTGTTTTTCTAGAACTTCTTTTTCTTTACCCGATAAATCTTGTAATTTTACTGTTTTTGTTTTTTCATCATTGCTAGATTCAATTGATACCTCTTTTTCGATGTTTTTATATTTTGGTATGTGTATACTTGCCCAGCTTTTCAACATTTCTTTTAATTCTTCGTAATTAGGGCTTTTAGTTAATAATTCGGATTTCAATTCTGAAACTAAATCAGCAACTTCAGATGTTAATCCCCCATAGTCAGGATTAGTACGAATTAATGAAGTGAAAACATTAAGTTCAATCTCTTCGATGGTTTGGTTATCATCTTCTATTGTTATGTTATCCATTTCTGAATAGAGCTCGTTTGTATAGATCTTTACATCTAAAACCTCAAATTGTTTCTTTATTTCTTCTCGCAATTTATTAATATTTATTTCCAATCGGGAATACAGTATATTACCTTTTAGGAATATTGCTAAAATTGGAATATTTAAATCCCCATAATTAATATCTTCATTAGAATCTCTTATTTCGACATTATGTTTTTTTAATTGATTTAATACATATTTGATACTTTTTTCAAATGAACTTGAATTGCTGATATCAATCGAGGAAATTGTTGTAAATTTTCGATTGGGAATAAGACCCGGCTCATTATCACCTAAATCACATGGAATGAGATTGATATTTTTTTGATGATCCTCTCGTCCCGTAATTTCCGCAATGATAATCCCATGTTCAAATCTTGATTCTCTAATGTCATTTATTTCGATACTTCCGGGATTAAATATCCATGCATCTCCTTTTCTTGGATGATAATATTGACGATGATAATGTCCCAACGCTAAATAATCAATTTTCTCTTTTAATTTTTCTAAATCATTACTAATCCTTACACCTGGTTTTGTTTCGTCATAACCTTGTATACCAAAATGCATCATTAATATTCTATAAGAGAAGTCATCATCAGATAATGCTTTGTATATATAAGGGAATAGATGATTAGTATAACTCCCATAGAATGGTAATCCGTATATCTCAACACCCTTAATACGAATCTTACCCCCTCTTTTTGTCTTTGAATTAAATTCAGGAAATTCTACTTTTTTCGTAGCTTTATCGAAGTTTCCCGAAAGTAAGATTATCAAATCTAAATCTGCTAAAAAACTCATCCACGAACGCGAGGTATAAATAGGATTATCGTGGTTACCTTCTATGCAAATGATTTGAATTTTTCTTTTTAGAATCTCAAGACATTTTTTATTAAATTTTTGTAAGATATAGAATAAATCGCTTAAAACTGAGGGTCCAATTTTTCTGTTATCGAACAAATCTCCAGAAATCATTATAAAATCCACTTGTTCCCTAATAGATAAATCTAAAATCCATTTAAAAGTATTAAAATAATCCTTATAGCGTTGTTCAAGATTATATTGCTTTTTTCCTAGATGTAAATCTGCCATATGAATAAATTTTACAGGCTCCATACCATTACAATCTCTTTTAAAGAAACATATAATTATTTTTTATATCTAAAATGAATCTTCCAATTTTTCTTAAATTTATCTGTAAATTTTAATTTTTCGTGAAAATTACAATAAGCTAAAGCAAATCTTCTTATCTTAGCAGCCTCCTCCATTATAATTCTCTCTTTGGGAATAAAGGATAAGAATTGATCGCTACACACTAAAATTATTTTAGATTTTGCTCTTGAGGTTAGAACATTAAACCTATTTAAATTATATATGAATTCGCTTTCTGAATTTAGTTGATCTTTATCTGAAATCCCAATAGAAGATAAAATCATATTACGATCAGAACCTTGGAATTTTTCCACGGAATAAATCGTACTTTTTAGATAACGCATTAATTCGTCGTTTTTTAATTTTGTTCTTCTATATTTAATTGAAGTAAGGTTATCAAATACTCTACGAGTTATCAGTCTACCTTGAGCGTTATGTGGTGATACCACGCCGATCTTTTCGGTCCAAAACCCAATTTCTTCATCGGGATTTTTTATATCGCACATATCGTAAAAACCAATGATTATCTCTGAAAGTAATTTTGCTTCTAACTCGCTGATGCCAATCTCATATTTCGCATCATGTATCAAAGAAGAGACTACTTTCGAAGGATCTAATATTTGTTTTACCCATTCTTTCTTAATATTCTTCAAATCTCCATCTAATTTCTTGTTTCTTGTAAATTTAGAAGCTCTAAGATTTTTATATAGTCCTAATTTTCTAGTGTATTCGACGATTTGTTCGTGAGACCGATAATTAATTTCTAATTGTTTAGAAGGTATGTTTAGTGAATTTACATAATAATCGAATAGACTGTTTAATATTTTTTCCAAATTTTTTGGTGGTTCTACCGGATAGACTGGAGGTAACTGGTTAAAGTCTCCTACAATAACAACTTTAGTAAGGTCCTGATCTTTAAGATCGCTTTTTAAGAATAATTCTTGTATTTCAGAATGATTCTTTATTTCTTCTTTAGAAATGGAAGCGTTTGGAGGTTTATTAACACTAAGTTTGTATTTGTGGATGAATTGCAAACTAGACATGAAGTAATCTGCTGGTAATTGACTTGCTTCATCAACAATAATCAGATCAAATTCAAAATTGGAACCGACTCTTTCGGGCAAATGATAAAGTTGATGAGCATTCGCAAATATTATAAAATTGTCTTCTAATTGTTCTTTAAGACTTTTGGTAGGTGTCACAATTCTCGATTCATTATTCCACTTCCAAGATGTACTTTTCCTCATTAAATCATCAACATCTCTTAATCCTTTCTTTTTTTCTACTGGTTTTTTGTATTGAGATCTCACGAGTATCATTTGTAGTCCAGCAGAAACCGTGGGATTGCCTAAGTTATCCTTGCTTTCACGAATTTTATTTATAACAACTCTTATTGCAGCATATGAAAAAGAAGATATTAATATACGAATTTTTTTATCGTTCTGTAATCTTCGATGACAATACTCGTCAACAAGAGCAGCGATGGTCTGTGATTTACCCGTCCCTGGAGGACCTTGAATTGCCGAGATCGTATAAGATAGTGCGCTATTTATAGCTTTTAATTGAGAAGGATCGGGGTGAGGAACTATTGGTGTTGATAAATTTTTTAAAAATTTTATTTTCCCTTTTTTTATATGATTGTTTAAAAGATTAGGAGCGAATAAGTATATCGCTGGTGTATTAAAAGTCCATGAATCTGGCCAAAACAATTCAGGTTTAGAACGAATATTCCAAATAAATGCTAATCTTCCACCCAACCAAGAAGTCCCAAAATGGTTTCTTTGAAGAAGACCATTCCTTTTATTATTATCATAAAGCTTTCTAGACCAGCTATCGTAGGCGGTAGGATATAAATACCAATTATCCTGGCTTTCTTTTCCTATATATGATTGAAGAAATCTACTTGTTTTTTTCTCAGTAGTAATTATATAACCGTTAATTTTTGGATACCATATCATTTCCTTTATTGTTACTTCACATTTTCTCAAATTATTTCCGGATTTCATTCCTCTTTCTTCGTTTGGAACTAAGTAAACGCGAGATCCCTCTTCTACCTTCATATTACTGGATAAACCCAGGAGATTAAAACCACAATATATTTTTCCATTGCTATCTTCAATAATCCTAAGGTGTTCAACCTTCGCTGCAGATAATTTTCCAATACTATATTCCGGATAAGTGGTTCTGATATATTCAGCATCTAATTCTTCCATTGCTCCTGTATATTTTGAAAATAAATACCAAACATGCGCAATTGGATGAAATTTAGAATCAAGAAATATGCTTTTGAATTGAGCATCGCTTATGACCCTTGAATTTTCAGATACAAAATAACCTCCTTCGTTTTGAAATTTAAATCTTAATGAGTTAATGGTTCTTACTTTGAACATCAATTGACTTTTTAGTTTTTTTTCTTTATCATTCTTCACTTTTGGATCCTGTTCGTTTAAGAAAACATGCCAGTTATTGAAATCCATATAATTAAAATGAGGGATCCAGTATTTTGTTGAAATACTCTTCCCTAGTTCTTTTTTTGAGATTTCGTGCCATGTATAAGATATTATACTTGGAAAACCAAAAATGGTTTCTACAAACTCTTGAACATTAAAAAGTTTTTTATGTTGATAAGGATGTTTAACTTCTGAGTCTGTTGGAGTAAAAAGAGAAAGAATTGAGTCAAAAGCAATCATTGACTTACGGTCATTTACAATGTCGTTTAGCGTTCTTTCTAACATTTCTTGAAAATTGTTTAACTGGCGTTTTGACCAGTAAAAAATACTTGTAGAAGGACCAAAAAATTCTCCTTCATTAAAACCTTCAACGACCACATAATTTTCTATGATATTTGTAAGTTCTAATACATAATATAATCTCCTTATTACTTTTTTCGCAAACTCTGCTTCAGATTCATCATCATAATTTTGATTTATTAATGCAAATTGATATAACGCAACTGTTCTTTTTCTTTTCGTTTTTCCGTCTTTTCTTAGTTCTCCTTTAGGAAAAATTAAAAGTTTCTTAAGTTTTGTTAGATAATTGTAAAACGAATCAACAATTTCTAGAGGAATTTCTCGAAGAAGGTAATTATTTAATTCCTTTTGTATTTCAGTAGTTTTTAGTTGTTTATAAAGTGAATTCTTCCAGATTCTCCACCAATTATCGAAAACTCCCGCAAATGGAACCTTAGAGCTCACGGAGATATATAAATAGAATGCTGCTCCATATACTCTTTGGTTAGCAGGATCCGTTTCGACTGCAAAGTTTATTGCTGCTGTAGTATATTTTGGAATGAAATAAGTTATTATATCTCCAAAATTAGGAGTTATTATTTTATCTTCTGCTAATGCTTTTGCTTTTAAGCTTAAAAGAGGTAATTCTGAATAAATAGGTTTAGGAGTATCTTTAGCTTTAATAGCATCTATCTTTTGGGCAACATCTCCAATTGTGTGTAGCCCTTCATCAATTAACTGTTGGGAAATAGAAGTTGATGTGTAAGGAATTAGCATTAACGACCAATCTTTAGGAGGTTTCTTACCATCCATGCCCAAAAGATATTTGCAATCGTCAATATAATAGCAATATCCACAGGTTACTTGAAGGTTTAATGGAATCTTATCAATATCAAAGGGAGTTTGGTTCCATAATTCTCTAATATTATTTATAAGTTCGATAAAAATTTGATTCGAATCGTCCCAGTGAAGCTTTATAGAAATTTTTAATATATCTTTATGTGATTGAATTTTAGATATCTCTTTATCGTTATGGTAAGGAAAAATTCCGTTGTCTTCAACTTTTATGAAAAATAGCTTATCTAAATCATACTTTCTTAAAAAATAGGTTAAGGTCCACATATAATACAAAATTTCTGTAAATTGACTCTTCCCTATTTTATTTTTCCGAATATTTTTTATATCAATTACGTTGATTGCTAATCGATCTTGAAGTTCTGAAGTAGGAATTATTCTAATCTGTCCATTTGGCAACAACTCTCTTATGTTCTCGGTATTTTTGCTCTTCCCTAAATCCCTAATAATAAATATATCCGGTCTCTGATCTGAATATTTGATGGGGATCTTATCAGGGTTTTTTAATTGAAACAAATCAAGAAAAAATTCTTCAGGATTATCGTATTTACATTCTAAAAGCGTTATACTTCTGTCGCTTCCTTTGCTTAAGTTATTATAGGTTTTTTTTAGTAAAATGGGTGTTAGGGCCATCTCAAAAACATCTTTATTTGAGTCTTCTTTAAAAACGACATTATTTAAGCTTTTAAAATGAGTGTATACTCTTTGCTCGTATTTTTTACCTAAGTCCATAAGATGCGTTGATCGGTTTACCTTTCTAGTAGGAGAGATTATATCTCTTTTCTTTTTAAACCAAATATTCTTGTTTATTCTTCCTAAATCTAAAGCTAATTGTCGCTTGCAATCTGTTTGAACAAACCTCGTTAAAACTCTTTTATCAAACGATTTTTCTTTAGCCATGAGCTATTTTCTATAGTGATAAGTAATTTTTTTAATCTTAACGGATAATTAAGAAATATTATTAATCCATAGTCAAGTGGATTTTTTACTAATTTAAATAAACCATATAAAATATTTAAATTTCAGAGACTTAACAAGATTACTAATTTAACAAAACTATAGAAAATGGATGTGTGGCAACTTAAATTCAGTTTTTCTTATTTTTATTTATTTTATCAACCTAAGTTCTCTCGTTGTATTATTTTTTCTAAGATAATTATTTATTAGTCTGTAATTATTCTAAATATAATAAAAAAGTAGAGAATTTGATTATTAAATTACCTCGATTATTGATTCTGGATTCTCTGAATCACTTTAGATATACCATTTAATTAGGATTTAACAAATGAGGAGATTTTTATAAATATCCGAAATGAAATTGGTCAGAAAATTCTTGAAAATAAAGCAATATTTGCAAAAAAAATTTCAAATAAAATATATACATATTTGCCCCAGTTAAAAAAGATTTACACCCCTGCTCAAAAGAGAGCCTCCTTAAAAGATACAATTTATCATTTAGAATATTTATCTCACTCTCTTTTGTCAAAGAGTCCTCAAATCTTCGGAGATTATATTTATTGGGTTCGAAGTGTGTTAGAAACCAGAAATATTGATAAAGAATGTTTAAGCGTGACTGTTAGGTCAATCGAAGAAGTATTATCCGAAACATTATCTGAGGATTCGTTTAAGTATGTGTTAGAATACCTTGAAGAAGGTGAAGCGCAACTGCTTAAACCCCTTTCCGTTGACATTAGCTACATAAATAAAGGTAATCCCGATTTTGATATTGCTCACCAGTATTTAGATCTTGTTCTAAACGGAAAACGAAACGACGCGACCAAATTGATATTAGATTCGGTAGAGGAAGGGTTTTCTATTAAAAAAATATTCTTAAATGTATTTCAACCTGTTCAGAGAGAAATTGGGCGCTTATGGCAAACTAATAAAATAAGCGTCGCACAAGAGCATTATTGTACTGCCGTAACTCAAATGATTGTTTCTCAACTATATCCATATATTTTTCAAGAAGAAAAAAATGGATATATTTTAGTCGCTACTTGTATCGGGGGAGAATTACACGAGTTAGGTGTTCGGATGGTCGCTGATTTTTTTGAAATGAATAACTGGGATACTTATTATTTAGGAGCAAATACTCCAATTCAAAGTATTATAGAAACTATTATTAATCGAAAAGCAAATCTTTTGGCTATATCTGCCACTATGTCTAAACACATTTCGGAAGTAACAAAGTTAATCCAACAAATAAGACAAACGGAGGTAAAAGATATAAAAATTATTGTTGGAGGTTATCCGTTTAATTTAATAGCAAAGTTATGGAAAGAGGTCGGTGCAGACGGCTTTGCGCGAGACGCTTTAAATGCTGTTAAAATAGGTGAAGAACTTGTTGGAGTGGTAAACACCTTATGAAGAATATCAAGGAACATCTGGGAATCGTATTTATTTGTGATCTTCACGGAACAGTTTCGCGCGTTTTACATAATAGTTTTAATTTGAAAGATTTGAGAGGAAGACGATTTTCGAGCTTAGATTTTCTTAACGAGAGAGATAAAATCAAATTTGAGAACTTTTTAACAAGTATACTGAACAAAGAGGCCACAATTAACTGGGATATGAATTTCTATCTGGATCAGGTAAAATATAATTTGCAATTTACGGGATTCATAATGGGCGAAAATGTTTTAGTTATAGGGACAACTGCGTCCGATACGAGTAATCTAAAATATATCGAAGAATTATTAAAAATTCACAACGAGCAAATAAACAATTATCGATCAATTTTAAAACATATCAATGAGAGCGAACCTTTGAATCAAGATTATGAAGGTGCAGTGTACGAGGAAATCACAAGATTAAACAATACTCTCGTCAATTTGCAAAGAGAATTGACAAAAAAAAATACTGAGTTAAATAAAACGACGAAAGAATTAAGTTTTTCCAACAAAAAATTAGAAGCTTTTGTTGAGACTATCCCCGCTGGGATTTTAGTTGTAGAGCATGATGGTAATATCATCTTAGCTAATAGAAAGATGAAGTACTTTTTTAAGGATTTATTAAAAGTTGACCTATCTGATTTAAGAAATCTAAATCAATTAAATATTTTAAATCCTCTTTTAAATCGGATAAGGGAGATCATAAAGTCTAAATCAGAAACAGAAATCTCAATTGAATCCAAACCGCGAGAACAATGGTTAAAGATTATCTCTAAAAGAGTCCATTCGGATTTTGACGAAGAATCTACCGTTTTCATTCTTGAAGTTCAAGATATTACATCGTTTGTCAAATTTGATTATTTGAGACAACAATTTGTCTCGAATGTATCTCACGAGCTAAAAAATCCTATAACGGCAATTACTCTCACTATCGAAAGCATGGAAAAATTTAAAGATAAACTATCTGTAAGAGAGATAAACGATTTTTGGGATATTATAAGTAAAAATGCAAGGACCTTAAACGAAATTGTTGACGATTTATTACTTCTTTCTAAAGCTGATATGGGCAGTCTCGCTTTAGAGATAGAACCTATCAACTTGAACTCGTTAATTAAAGATCTCCTTCATCAAATGAGTCCAAAGATAAACGAAAAAAGAATTAATGTAAATGTGAAAATAAAGGAGAATTCTGAAATTATTGGAGATAGAAAGCGTCTTGGTCAAGTATTTCGAATTTTGATTGATAACGCTCTAAAATATTCGGATCAAAACTCAACTGTCAAAATTAACAAAGTAATCAAAAATTTTGGCGAATTTGAATTTGATCATAAAAAAGGGGTTTTGATTGAAGTAAAAGATTCGGGAATAGGAATAAGAAAAACAGATATATCCAACTTATTTCAACCATTTTTTAGAAGCCCTGACGCCAAAGGTTTTAAAGGGACGGGATTAGGGCTTTCGATTGCAAAAGAATTAGTTTCCCTTCATAACGGGCACATTTTTGTAAAAAGTGAATATGGAAAAGGCTCAAGCTTTTATGTTTATATTCCTTTTTTGTCAAACAAATAGTCTATTATAAATACTTTTCTTGTTTATCAATTTAACATCTGTGCTTTAACTCTTCTAATATCCTTATCCTAAAATGAAATAGTAAAAGGTTCAATTAATATTAAAGGCTCCCGCTAGCCCTTCTTAATTTAGAAATTAATTGACCTTTCGATAAAAGTTGTATACCGAATTGATTTGAATAATCTCGGGCAAAATCCGATATAAGACTGCATACCATTATTCCTCCTTCAATATCGGGCACGTCTAAACACGCTTTATGAAGTTGTCTTAATTGCGTAATAGAGATTTCTCTTTTCCATTCTTTGATAAAAACTCCGAACAAGGATTCCGCATTTTTAACCAAAGCGTCAAACTTCCAAATCTTTCCTGAATTGCCCTTAAGTTTTTTCTCTTGGTCTATATATTCATATTTTTCCGAAAAAACTAATTTGGTCAATTCTTTTAATGGTTTATTTGCTATTGACATATATATGTCCACCTTTTTTAATAAAAAGTATTCTTTTCATATTATTTAAGAATTATTCTAAGATTGCTTTAGATATTACTAAAATTGGAGTGATATTGAAGTGATATGGATGATATTTTGAACTTTCTTGATCGGTCTAATTAAGCGACAAAATTAGGAGGATGTTAAATTTCGAAAATTCCTGTATTTTTAGCAAATTCAAAAAGCCTATAGAGTGGGTATTCCCCATCAGTAGAGGCTCCATTTTCTTTTACAAACTTAGGTAATATTTTAAGAAGGAACATAAATAATTTTTCAGCTATTTTCTCACAAACCGAAGGACAATATAAAAAATTCTCTTTTAGATGCTTACAATCGTTATCATATTTCAAGCAAAATTTTTTCATTTGAAGGGAATATCCTTGAGCCCCTAAGATTTTTATTCTTTTCCAAGAATCTTTAAAGCCCGCAATGGAACTCGGAGCTAATTCCATCATTTCTTTTTTAATTGCTTTCTTACATTTAAATGTACCATTTTCTTTAATAATTCGATTTAAAATTCTTTTTTGTTCCCTTTTTGCTTCGATTTGACAGAGAAATATGTACTTCTCTAATAAAAATTGAGCTTTACTGGCTTTCTTCTTATCCTTAATTTGCCACCCTCCAATCTTTTTGCATTTTATTTCTTTCTCCTCGGGATTCTCGAAATTAGTGGGATATATCCAGCATTGTGGGGGCTTTATACCGCTATTATGTACTTTGCAGCCATTTAGTTTTTTGTCAAATAGAAAACATTTTCTGGATTTCTCGTCAAATCTCAAGCTAAAACTAAACACGTCTCCTCTTATGAAATCTTTTTCAGTTGCGTATCCTCTTTTTATATATTCCTCCGCAAGCGTTTTTGGTATGTCAATTTTGATCGAACAACAATCTCCACGACATATTGAAGGATTTATGCAATTTGGCCCCGATATTGCCGATTTCATCAACTTATTATATTGTTCAATTATCGACCAAAATAAATCGTTTGCCATTTCACTAAGTTTTAATACCAATTTTTTTACAAGTGATGTAAATACCTTTGACTAAATTTTTTATAACAAAATTTAAATTTAAATCCATTGTTATAACAAAAATTTAAATTTAAATCTTAGAAAACTCTCGCTGTAGAGCCAAAATTATGGAGGTTTTCCCAGCATCGTCAAGACCTGTGAACAATATTTTCCGAAGATCTAGAGTCTCCTCTTCCTTCAAATATTCCACTAAAGATTTCACTCTCTAATTGATTCTTATATCTTAATTATATAATTAAGAAATTATTCTTTATAATAGTTATTTATTATATAATACCCAAAATCCTGAACGCAAAATGGGCTTGGGAAAACGATCCTTTATCATTTTGGCTGTGATAAATGTGAGTAAAAAAAAACTTAATTTTTCGTAATAATCCATTCTAATAGATTCTTAGCGTTTTGCTTTAAATCTTTTAATTTTAGGTTCCATCTTTCCAAATCGTGAACGACAAACCGAATATGATCCCTTGAGGTTCGCTCTAA
>WJKD01000677.1 GCA_014729315.1 Promethearchaeota archaeon
CTTTTATACCCTTATCAATTTTATCAAGTTCTAAGCGCATCTGTTCCTTTTCTCGCATTAATCGATCAATTGTTTGATTTAATTCTTTGTTTTGTTCGATGAATAAATGTAATTGTTCTTTTAAAGAGAGATCTTTTTTTTCAGTTGCATTTTCTTCGTCTTTTTCTTCGACCCACCCGAGAGCACTAAGTGCGTCCACAATTGATTTATCTTCATTGTCTCGTTCTTCTGACATCTAATATGTTACCTCTAGAAAAATCAAGTACTTAATTATAATATACTTATCTTCATTATATTAATATACTTATTTTAATACTACTTCTAAACCACATTCTTTAAGCGAATTACTACGAAATTTTTACAAATATTTTAGAGTAGAATTATAAATTAAATCGAGATCGATTTCTGTTAGTCTTTTTTCTGTGTTTTTTTATTAAAGGCGAAGTTTCTATTTGTAATAATTTTGGTAATTTTTGAATATTCCTTCAGCTTAACCCGTAGATTTAATAAACTTCTAAATATTAACTATCAAATAATTCCTTTTCCTCGAGCGAGGCATACTTAAATGGATGGTAAAAAAATCAAACGATATTGCGAACCAGAAGCTTTAGCTGAGGTCTTTGGATGTCAGATGGTAGATTTAAACGATATAAAATACTTTATCTTTGACTTTGGAGGAGTAATGTCCCCAAGCTCGCATGTTTTTAAAAACTTATTAGAACTTCTTAATACGGACTTGAAGCTAAATCTTGAATATGCAGATCCTTTCATTAAGAAATTAAAAAGAAGATTAACTTCAGGAATTATCTCTTCTCGCGAGTTTTTACAACTCCTTTTTATGGAATATTATTATCCCCGAATAAATGAACAACCAGAAGGAGCTTTACCTCATAAAAAAGTTAATATTGACTATTATTTAGAACTATGGTTTAATATGTATTGTAAATTCACCGAATTATCTCCAAAAATGAAGGATATTATTCAACAACTACATAATTCGGGATTTACTGTTGTTCTTTTATCAAATGTTTACGATATTTATGCTAAAGGTAATATTTTAAGAGGTTTTTACGATATTTTCGATCATACTTTTTTATCAAACGAGATCGGTATGAAGAAACCAGATCTTGAGCAATATAAATATGTCCTCGAAAAATTAAACGCAGTCCCCCAATCGTGCGTATTTGTTGACGATAAATTAAAAAACCTAGCGCCAGCGAGACAACTAGGTATTATTGTTGTGAAGTTTGAATCGCTTATAAGATTTAAAGAACATCTGAACAATCTTGGTATTCAATAAATTTCGTTTTTGTTTTTAAACAACTCTTATCTATCTATTCAATCTAAAATAAAGACATATTTCCGGTCTAGCAAAAATTTTGTGAAATATCCTATTGAAAGCGCTATAATCATACTTATTTCAAGCGGAGTTCCAAGAAAATTAGTTAAGAGAAATTGGATTCCTATATTTTCAATTGTTGTGAAAATGGCGAATATAAAATATTTAAGAAACTCCTCGGATGTTTCCTTTAACTCAAGCGATTTTTTTTTGAATACAAGAAACTTATCTAATATGAATTTTACAATATAAGTAATTCCAACGGCGAAAATTGAACCGATTAATTCCGGCATATTATAGGGATGGGTTGAACAATAGAGGATTTTAATAAATTCTATTTCTCCCCAGTTTTCGCAAATCAGAGAAGTGAAAAACAATTGATTGGATTTTTGAATTAAATAGTTCGATAAGATCATACACACTGCAAATCCAAAATATAATAACATCTGTTTTTTAATATTTTGTTCTGATTTTTCTAACATATTTTTGTTAGCATTCGCATCCATATAAGTTCCCTAATTGAAGTTATTCTTTTAATCTTTTACCACAATGATAACAGAATTTAGCATCAGGCTGTTGAATTAAGCCTCCACACGAAGGACAGCGACGGGTAGTCTGTCCAAGCGATCTTTCTCGTATATATAAGTTCTCCTCATAATCTTCTTTGCTTTTATTTCTTCCTTTAAAACCTCTCAAGGTGAAAGGAAGGAAACAAATTATAGGTAGAAAGAAAAAGAATCCTATGTAGAACGATAAAGTGATGCAAATAATTGAGATAATAATAAAAACTAAGTTCAATAATAACGCTTTTCTCATTTTTCGTAAATATTGAGGATTAAATTATTTCTACTTTATTCATTGGGAATTTGATTTATTATTTTTGATTTTATCTTTCCAAGCGTCTTTTCTTTCGATTTTCGTTGGAGTGATATCTTCTTTACTATACTCTGGAAATGTCTCAGTTTCATCTGATTTATGTTCTAAGCGGGATTGAGAACCAAGAGAACTTAGAGATCCAAGACCTCCTTGTTGAGCGGGCGAAATGCTTCCAAAAATTTCTTGAGCGAATTCTTTTTTCTTGTCATCTTTACCCGTCAGTTTTCTATAGAGTTTCGTCAAACCGAAACTTAACAAAGAGAATCCTAATGACCAAAGGAAGTAAACCCAAAACCACCATTCATATTGCCCATAAAAGAAGCTTATTATAGCAAAGATACCCAGAAATATAATGCATCTGATGCACATCGGTAATAGTTGTTTTTTCAGCATACCTTTCATTAATTGCATAGTTTCAGCTTGTAATTCTTGCATTAATTGAGGATCATTTAAAATTTGAGCCTGGCGTAATCGTTCTTGAAGATTTTTTGCCTTATCGCGTAATTCTTTCATCTTCGAGGACTTTAATCCTAGGATTTTGTTAAGAATTAAACCAAAAATAACAACTCCAATTGAAATAAACATTAATTCGAGAACGACTTGAATAGTTAGCGGTTCTGTTGCCATATTATTTTCCTTTGTTATTATAACGATTATATTATTAAAAAATGAATTTTAATTAAATTTTTTGAACAAGATTTATTTGTACAGAGGTTTTTAAAATAGTGTGTTTTACAAAAACCAGTGTTTTTTCTTTCTACCTTAAATTACCGTTAAGGAATCCAATAATGTATTTTGAATAAAGAGTCTTCCATCTCGCAGGAATTGACGACATAATGGCACACCCTAGACGGCATCCATCACAAAATTCAAAACTATCTCTTTTTTTCATTAATTCTTTAATTTCTTTGATATTTTGTATTTTAGAGAGTGGAGTCTTCAGTAGGTTTATGTTTATAAGGGGGTTGATCTTACACGGAAATGAAATGTGCCCGTTATGTCTTATGAAAAAGTAAGATTCTGCCACATGACATCTCAAAATATCTTGATGGTAATTAGGAAATCCCCCAAAACCTCCTTTTTCAATCATTTCAATAATTAATGAATCCGTTAAAATATTACTATAATTTTTTCGTAATTCTCTTAGTTTGTTAGCCCAAACTTTCACATCAGGTATTATTTCATTGATATTATCAACTTCGAATACTTTATGATCGAACCGCCATACGATAATCTC
>WJKD01000678.1 GCA_014729315.1 Promethearchaeota archaeon
GGATGATGATAATTATCTGACGCTCTCCAAAAAACTTTCTGAACTCGCGGGCAAAATTTTACCTTTAGTATTGGAAGATATTTTGGAAAACGACCTTATACCTCTTTCCCAGGACGAAGAAAAGTCTACTTACTGCAAAAAAATTAAAAAAGAGGATGGAAATATAAATTGGGAAAAAAGCGCCGAAGAAATAAGAAATATGGTAAGAGCCTTTACCCCCTGGCCGTCGGCGTACACAATTTTTAACGGTAAAAACATTAAAATTCTTAAAGCAGAAACCGAAGAAATAAATTCCCCAAAACCACCGGGAACATTTTTCCTGGAAAACAAAACATTAAAAATTGCTACTAAAAAAGGGAACATTCTTCCTCTTATACTACAGCCGGAAGGTAAAAAAATAATGGACGCTGAATCCTTTATTAACGGATACAAACAAGTCCTGCCCACAACCAAAACAGAGCCTGCCCCTGATAAAGAGATATAAAATAATGATCAAAAAGACCGATAATTAAAATTACAATCCCCAAAGAAAGAATAATTCTGTTAAAACGATTTTCCGCCAATTTACTGCTTTTTCTTATTTTTTTGATCAATACGGCAAAAAGATAAAAGAAAAATCCCAAAAACATCGCAATCCCCTGGATGCCGATCTCATTGGTTAACAATAAAAATATATTATGCACCGGCTGAAACAGCCACGGCATAAGTTTTACCTCTGTAAAATCTTGCATAATAGCGGTAAAATTTCCGGCTCCCACACCAAAAACATTTTCATAAAACATTTTTTCACTTATGGAAAGATATAAAATTCTTTCATTAAGATTGCTTGTATCTTCAAATAAGAGCCGGTTCAATAAAACAGGTAAAAGATCAAAAAACATCACAAAAAATAAAAGAATAGTAATCGCTAAAATCAAATATCTGAAAGAAGGTCTTATCCTGGATATTGAGAAATACACAAGCAGAGACACAATAAATGCTAAAATGGCGCTTCTTGAAAAAGTTAATAAAAGTGCGAGCAAAAGCACAATCAAAATAAAAGAAAAAAGAACTTTATAATTTCTTAGTAAATAAATACTAAAAAATACGGCAAAAACCAAATATCCCGCAAAAATATTTGGATGTGAAAAAGTAGCATAAACTCTTAATACATCTCTATCAAACAACCCTACTTTAGCGATTCCCAACTTATCCGAAGAAAGAAGAGGTTCAGCAAAAAACCTTAGACCAAGCGATTCCTGCAAAACATATTGAAATATACCAATAACAGCAGTAAAGGAAATAACACCTATAAAAACATATAAAAGCTTTTTTATTTCAACAAACCTTATCGAAACCAGAAAAAACACAATAATAAATTCAAAAACACGGATACTGTGAACAAGAGAATTTTTCCAGTATTCATTTGCAAAAAATACTGACATAAAATAAAAACCAAACAAAATAAAAGCACCAATCAAAGCATATTTATTAAAATCCCTAAATTTTTTATAAATTTCATCCCTCTTATTTGAAAAAACCAATGAAATCGCCAATAAAAGAAGACTTAATATCAAAAAAACATCACTGATATATATAAAGTGACTTAAATAAGGATTAAAAAAACCGGAAAAATAAATATTTTCAGTTACTAAAAGAGCATCAACCTGAAAAGGCAGAAAAGCAAAAAATAAATAAAAGAAAAACCTCGAAACGCTAAACAAATTTAAAATTTTAAATTTATTCTTCATCTTCTTCTGTTTTTTCTTCTTCGGTTTCTTCAATTTCAGCTTCCGGTACAAGGATTCCTTCTTCAGGGATCATCAGGTTAATCTGATCCTGCGCGTATACAAGATCACTGCGTGCTGTTCCTTCTATATTTGCCCGTGATACAACTTCTGAAAAAATATCTTTATATGTGTAATAATCCAAAATCGGAAAACTTTCGGCGTAACCAATCTGAGAAGCAAAAACACCATATATCGGATCCTTTTCCTGATCCTGTATCATGTCGCGTCTGCTTGTAGGATTATTTGTTTTTTCAAAATAATAATCAAGATTTTCCTTTGATGTCATAAAGATCAAAAAATCCCACGCGAGATCCGGATATTCTGTGGTCCGTGATACGGTTTCCGCAAAATAACTGGCATAAGTCACACGTTTTTCACTTGAAACCGCCGGATCATACAACTGGGGAACAGAAGCAATACGTATCGAATCTTTATCGATAGTTTTAAAGCCTTTTGAATCCAGAGAGTCTATTGCTTCAAGAATAATATCGTAAGTATAAGCATAACCTATTATCATCGAAACGTCCCCTCCGGCAAAACTTTCTATTTCTTTATACTCCGAATCATCATCCGCAGTAAATTCGTTCCAGGAATAATGTTTTTGATCCGGATCAGCGAAACCGGTATAAAAATCCAACGCTTCAAGAGCAGGATAAGCAAATTCACCACCCTGCTGACCTGCAAAAATAGCTTCAGAAATATTTTCATTATAAAAATCAACACCATATTGAAGAAAAAGCAGATATAAAATATCAACCGCCCGGTCAATATTATCCGCACGTCCCATTGCAATTCCTGAAACTTCAAACCTGTCAAAACTGTTATCTTCCTTATTTAACAAAACAACATCCTCTTTGATACCTTCCCATGTATTTGAAGGTCTTCCTCTTTCGGGAATTCTATCCTCAAAATGATTCTCATTATAATAAAGGGCCAGAGTATCAACAGTCATAGGCAACCCATAAACACTCTCAATACCGTTTTCATCAGTCCTCACCAAATCGTCATACGCAACATTCACGAAAGTTGCTTCAAAAGCGGATGGATCCCCAAGAGTTTCAGGCATCGGCATCAATTTTCTATAATTACTGGTAAACCAGGTATTCTGCATAGAAAAAATATCCGGCCCCTCCCCTTCTGCCATTTCATTAAGTATGGTCCTCTGATATTCATTAAAATCAGAAAACTTTTTATAATGAATTTCAAGACCGGGATGATCAGCTTCATATTGTGCAATCATCGGTTCAATAATATCCGAGTCATCAAAAACTTTATAATAAGTAAGTTCAATACCTTCATAAGATTCCTGTGGAGGCGGAGCTTCTTTTTTTCGACAACCGGTTAATCCGAAATTAAATAAAATTGATAAGATAACAGGATAAATTGTGGCTTTTTTAAAATTAAACATTTTAATAAATTTAGGAATGAGAAAAAAATTATTTAACTTATGCAATCTTCACAACTTACAGATTCTTCTTTGGGACAATACTCTTTTTTTGGCCCAAAAATGACAGTATTACTTCGAACAACATCTACACTTCCACAAAAAAGACAGAATAACTTATCTTCTTTGGAAAAGATATGTTCAAACACCGAACTGCATTTACGACATTTATATTCAAAAATTGGCATAAGAAATAGTAAAACTTAACAACATTATATGATAAAGAAAAAAAAAGAAAAAGGAAAAACAATAATTTACAATGCAAAAGACAGATGAATATATGATACTGATATACATCTGTCTTTTTTTTTGCTTTACCTATTTTTAAACCGCCACTTTCTCTTTATCTTCAACATCTGTCTCTTCGTCCGCTTTATCCTCATCCGCCAGAGCTTCGAGACTTACTTCTCCTTTACCGCTTTTTGACTTTTTCCATGTAAGAAAATTAACATTATCGGCCACAACCTCTGTCCTGTAATGTTTATTTCCTTCTTTGTCCTCAAAAGACCTGTTCACAAGTCTACCATCTACGTATACAGCTATACCTTTCGCCAGGTATTCTGCACAAACATCAGCCAGTCCTCTCCATACAACAACCCGGTGAAAATCCACCGTTTCTGTCTTTTCTCCATTTTTTCCAATAATAACCCTATTAATAGCAATAGGAAAATTGGCAACGGGAACACCGCCTTTCGTCTGCCTATAATCAACATCGGCAGCCAGATGCCCAATCAGCATCACTCGATTCAAGCTTCTCATGATAAAATGAGTTAAGAAATACTGCTGACTTTATAACAAACGAAAATTAAAAAAAAGTTAAAAAAAATTAAGATTTTTCTAAAAAATTTTTCCCACTTAAAATAATTAAAAAATTCACACCCAGGTGAAAATTTCAATCTCAAAATACACTTCAAATCTTCAAAAAGTTAAAAGTATCACCGGTGACACTTTTTATTGATTTCTATCAAAAATATATGTAATATACTTATGGAAAAAGGCTTTCGGCCCGTGGTTAATAAACCACAGCCAGCGGAGAGTCTTTTTTCTTTATCTTCATTTATCTATAGGAAATATCGATATTAGCCACTTTTTATTATTCCGTTTATTTTCCTTAATTTGGACAAAAAATAATTCATCTTCAGGTGTGATTCCCGCAAAACGATGCAGAATTTCTGATTTTTTATTAGGATTTTCTTTCGAAGTAGGATGAAAATATGAATTTTTGATCAATTCTACTGCACATGGATAAAGTTTTAATGTGCCAGCATGACACATTAAGTAATTCTCTAGCCTGTTTCATTAATGCTAGATTTTGTTCAATGGTTTCTTTTGTTTTTTCTCCTTTGTTTTTTGTTTGTTTTTTTGCAACTTGTCGTAAATTTTTAATAGTTGCATTATTTAAAAATCCTTCAAAACGATCTCCTTTGAGAGTTGTTATGTTTGCAAACCATAATGCTTTATTTTCTAATATTGAGAGAAGTTTCGTAATATCTAAGTAGCGCCAAACTTTTGTTGTTTGTTTTTTTGGAGGATTACATGGAGGATGATTTTTATACATAATTTATTAAACTGTTTTCAGCTAACGTTAGGGATAAAAGAAGTTTTTCTGGAGCGAAGTGGAAGAAAAATTTGGGTGAAGCCCAAGCCGAGGGCTGAACCTTTTATCCTTTGCATATGACACAGGTCGACCCCATTAAGAATTCAACAGGTGAGAAAGAGCCATTATCACAGAATACATTGTATAATCCTCTCTTGTAAGTTTGCTGGATGTCAAAACTCCTAAAACTCCTTCAGCAGAACCAAGGTTTGGTTTATCAGTTAATCCAGACTTAAAGTATGCCTCATTTAAGCCCAATCCCTCTTGAAAAATTAATTTAGCAACTTTTGGTGGATGCTCAAAACTAGGAGATAAACCAACATGGATGTTTTTACCATCATATATTGCACAAGCACAAAAATTCAAATGACCACTGGAGGCATGAGTTACTTCCATTGTTCCATCTTCTAATCCAATACTATAGTTACAATCTTTAAATGAATTTTTTGCTCTGTTAATTGCGCCATCAATTGTTTCATTTAATGAACTTGGTTCTTCTGAAATACTTGAATCGACTTCGAGAGGATTAAATTCACAATTCCAATCTGTAAAATCAGAAATGGCTCTTTTAACAGCATTAATCTTATTTTGGTTTCTTGAACCTATGTTTATAATCATACTTTAAGTAATTAGTGAATTATGTATAAAGTTTTTTAGGGGTCGACCAAGTAATATGTCGTGTAACGTTCGCGTATATCTGATGTTTTGCGGAGCGTAGCGGAGCAAAATATGGGAGAGCGACGGCAGGAGCGAACCAGATATACGCTGTTGTCCGACCCGAGTGACCATCGGGAGCGAGAGTGCAACGGGGCAAGTCCGTAGCGATAGCGGAGGGCGTAGCGTACATTTTTTATCTTTTTTCATATTAAGTTTCCCGCGTAGCTTATATTATTAAATTTCAAAACAAATTTTTTCCGTTTTGGGCGGAGAGCAGAGGGGAATTAAAGGGGTGAATGCCCTAAGCCCAAAACTTCTTATTTGTTATTTAATCCTTTCATTTTCTCATCAATCTCATCATAAAGTTCAAGTCCGGCTTCTTTAAAAACATCTAGTAAATCCTCATAAGTATTTTTTCCACCAAGTAAATCCCAAAATTCTTTTCCAACTAAAACTTCATGTTTCAAGTCAAATAATCCTTGGAGTGTCCAACGTTCATACGGTTCTGGCTCGTAGGGATTATAAGGAATTGCGACAATTGTTTTTATAGCAACACTATTTTTATGACTTGCTCGCATTGCAACCCATTCCAAAAGTTGTTTTTTAACTGATTTAAAAACGTCGATATTTGGTTTAGCTGTTTTAATTTCAAAAAAATATTCGGTCTTTTCGTCGGTTTTTACAAAAAGATCTATTCTTTTTTTTATTTCTTTTCCTAAATTTCCTTTTTGAGCCACTTTGATAATCTCTTTAATTTCTTTTTCTTTATCCGGCTTACGTGTAGCTGTTCTTAATTCTCTCATAATATTATCAATTTTTAAGACAGCTTCGCTACTTATATATCCAGAAAAATCCCTATACTGTGCAATTGCTTCTACACCATCTTTTTCGGCTATTATTTTTCCAACGTGCTCAAAAATAGATTGTCCAAGCATTGTATTTACTGAATGAACAAAAGAAAAAAGAGCCATTCGATCTTTTCCTAATAATCGATAATGGAAGGGCATTGAATTAGTCTCCGAATTATATGTTTCCAGTTTTTGTCTTATCTTCTGGATAAGATACTCTTTAATTTCTTGATGCTGTTGTTTGTTTAAAGCCATATTATTTATTTTTTAAATGAAATATTATTTCTGAATAAGGATTTTTGTCCCGTTCTGTTCGATTAAGTACGGGGCGCTTGTACTGATTAACAATCTGCATCCCCGATTTTTCTGCAATCGCTGGATAAAGATTATTTTTGTCATTTGCCACTAAAAAAACATCGTAGTCCTCAGCAAGATATTGTTTAGCGTTCAATAACACATTTGATATACCCTCAACGTAAGAATTTTGCGCTTCAACGCCTCGCCCTTTATATAACGGGCCGATTTCTAAATCATCTTTGCGCTCAAAGTCAAATAAATCATATGCATAAGCATGTTGTTCGTGATAATCAATTTGTCCAACATAAGGTGGAGACGTAAAAATGCCTTTAATTTTTTGTTTTTTGAAAACATCAAAGAATTTATTACTTCTTACTTCAAGCTCTTTTTCTATATCAACAGTTCTCGAATCAGCAGAAATAGTGATCCAATGACTACCATTTTTAATTTTTTGGAATTGCCTAAGCCGACTTAGTGTATCATTTGCATATCGATTAAACCAATATTTGATTGAGAAAAGAGGTTTACAGATTTTTTTATGCTTCCAACAATAGTAGGCAGTTACTTGTGGCTCTTTGAGAGTGGCGAGGTCGGAGTGTGTAGTAGCTCGGCATGATCGTATTGTCCGGCTCAAAATTACCGCAAGCACTCGTTTATTTTTTTCATTCTTTACTTTTTTAATTTGTTCAAAAGCAAAATCAATTTCATCTCGCACATTTTTTAGGTACCATTGGTCTAAGAATGTATCTTTTTTATTTTGCTTGAGTTTGATTTTGTATTTAGAAACTAGATCATTATAAGTTTTCAAAAATTCCTTTTTCTTTTCTTTAGCAAACGTATTTTCGTTTATTTTCTTTTTGTATATTTTTCTTTTGTAATCAGGGCTTGGAAAATGCTTATTGTTGAATTTCGCTAATTCAGCAAACAATTCTTGTTCGAACTTCTCAACGTTTGTTTCAGTTCCAAAAGATGAAATCGCTTTTTTTATTTCGTTTATATCTTTTGTGAGAACATCGAAATCATAATCAAGTAACTTTGTATCAGTTATCATGCAGTTGAAGCGAGAGACATCGCAACCAATTGCGTGTATTCCAAGCTCATGTGCCTGAACTAGAGTAGTGCCAGAACCAGAAAAAGGATCAAGGATAATGTCACCTTTTTTGAAAAAGGTTTGTTTCTTAAAATCGTCTGTATGACTATCTATAAAATACTCAACTAATTGTGGAATAAACTTGCCTTTGTATGGATGCAATCTATGAACATGTTTTGTGGTATCTTTTTCTCTCAAATTATCAAATGACAAGTTCCAGTTTAAATCGTTGCCAAGTTTCTTTTTCCATTCAACCTCCCTTTTTCCATTAAATGATTGGTAATAATTTTTTAAATCATTAATGTGTATTTGAGTACTGCCATTTTCGCCATATTTTTTTACTTTTCCATATTGTATTAAGTAAGAAATGTTTGTTTCGCCAATTGCACGACCCAAAAATGAGCTTGCCCAATCACAAGCCTCTTTTATAGTCAATAATTGTTTAAATTCTGTTGTGCTCATAATCTTATTTTACAATGATCGTAAATATAAATAAATCGTTTTCGTAGCGTAGTGGAGAAAACACCTTATATCCCCTCTAAAAATAAAAAAGAAAAATTTTGTTTTGCTTCCTTATTTTTAAAGCGAAGCGGGAAATCTCCAAAAAGATAAAAAAATGTATGTCGGACAACGTCCAGTGAATATGCGAACTTGCACAATGATAAAATATCTCGAAGCGATATCATTATGCAAGTTGGGCGAGGGGCGAGCCGAGCCCCGAGCCGCATATTCACCTGTTAAACGAGGGGAGGGAGCGAAGCAACCGAAAGCGCAGCGTCCCCGACTGAGCGTAGCGAAGAAGCGTAAATATTTTTGTTCATTTTTCATTTTAATAATCTGTATTTGGGGTATTTTTATGATAATTTTGTCCGCCGGCTTTTGACTACATTGACGATTTATGCCGTTTAACTACACTCTATACGAACCATCCTTCCACAAAACTTGCTACTTTTCAATTTTTCTTATATGAAATTATAAAGGCTAAAAAGGTAACTCCGCTAGTTATATACTTGAAAAAACTGCAATAGGTTTGATAGATGCCATCCCCCAGACCTAAGACCTCCACACAAACATAGGATCTTTTAAGGGGATTAATAGAAAGATTAAAACGATTAACGGAATATATATTATTTTTTAAACTTGCAACCCCTCACCATATAATATAGATTATTCCCGCATAAACAACACATTTTTATGTTCACAGGTATAATTCAGGAAACAGGAAAAGTTCTTAAAATCGAAAAAGACAAGAAGGCCTCGATTTTTTCCATTCAAACAAAAAAAATTCTCAAAGATAAGAAGATTGGCGACAGCATAGCCGTAAACGGGACATGCGTTACGATTACAAAGATCGATGGGAAGAATTTTGATTTTGATGCGATGCCGGAAACGCTTGAAAAGACCAATTTTGGAGAACTTAAGAAAAATAGCGAAGTTAATCTTGAACCTTCAATGAGACTTCATCAATCTCTGGATGGTCATTTTGTACAGGGACATGTAGATACTACTGCAGATGTTGAAAGTTTGAAAAACATAAAAAACAGGATTGTACTCACAGTAAAATTTTCCCCAAATATTTCAAAATACCTTGCATTTAAAGGGTCTGTTACAATAAACGGCGTAAGCTTAACAATTTCTGACCTTCAAAAAGACACGTTTTCAGTTGACCTTATTCCACTCACAATCGAAAAAACAAATCTTGGAAAATTAAAAAAAGGAGATAAAGTAAATATTGAAGTTGATCTTGTCGCAAGATACCTGGAAAGACTTCTCAATAATAAAGAAAAAGAATCAAAATACGAATTCCTCAAAGAAAGAAATTTAATATAAAAATGGAAATTGAAAAAATAAATTCAGTAAGAATCGACGGTAAAAATTTAAAAATCGCCATAGTTCTCCCCTACTTCAATGAAAATATCGGGCTTGAACTATTGAAAAATGCAAAGGATGAACTTTTAAAGAATAATGTCCGGGAAAAAAATATAGATATCGTCCGGGTTTACGGTGCACTCGAGATTCCGCTCGCCTGCCAAAAAATTATCAATTCCAAAAAACCTGATGCAATAATAACTTTAGGCGTTATAATAAAAGGTGAAACAACACATTACGATCTGGTTTGCGAAAATACATTTAAAGGAATAATGAAAGTTCAGCTCGAAACAGGAATAGCAATCTCATTCGGCTTCCTGACATGTAAAAATGAGAAACAGGCTAGAGAAAGAATCAATAAAGGCAGACAGGCAGCCCAATCGGCTCTCATTCAAACAACTTTATAATCATTCACTATGAAAATTAAAACTATTAAAGACATTAAGGATTTAAAAGGCAAAAAAGTTCTGCTCCGGGTGGATTTTAATGTTCCATTAAAAGAAAACGGGGATGTTCAGGACGACACAAGGATCCTGGAATCTCTTGAAACCATAAAATTTCTCAAAAAAAATAAAGCAAAAATCATAATAATGAGCCATCTCGGCCGGCCGGGAGGAGAAGTT
Organism: Promethearchaeota archaeon; assembly: GCA_014729315.1. The sequence continues at coordinate 10,195 of WJKD01000678.1, forward strand.
AAGGAAAATCTAAGATTAACTAAAGTTGCGAAACATCTTTCAAAATTACTCAAAATACCGGTAAAAAAACTCGATGAAGTCATCGGTAATGATATAGAAACGGCAGTCAAAAAAATGAAAGACGGCGATATTATAA
>WJKD01000679.1 GCA_014729315.1 Promethearchaeota archaeon
AAGATAGATAAGGTAAATTAAAAATGGAAAAAGCAGAGTAAAAATGATTAAAAACACATCCAAAAAAAATTTCCATTTCTTAGTCTCTGTAAAATCTTTTTTCTCTGTTCGAGAAAATAAAAGACCGCCAATAACACCAAAACACCAGGTTGGGCACATTTTTCCTAGGAGATTACAATCTCTGCAGACTAAGAATCTTCCAAAAACTAAAACAATCAACCATAAAACCCAGTAGATTATTAAAAAGAAAATAGATTTGAACAAAAGCATTATAGTTGCTAAAAAAGTCATTAAAATTAAGATTAACACATTTGAGAAGATCTCTTTTTTAGACCAAGGACAATTATTATTTTTTTCCATGTGAACGCTACTTTTTCTTTTTTTTCTGTTTTAATATCTTATTAGAAATCAAATCTATAAGATTTTTAAGATTATCTACTCAAATATCTTTTCAAAATTTGTTATTAGATCATTAACCTGGATTCTTAAAGGAATTTTTCAAGGATTTGACAAGCAGATCTAACAAATTTGGGGCAAAGATTTCTAAAAAGGCCTTCCTTTATCGCTCTCGTTCTTCCCTCTATCGTACTTAAATCACAATTTAATAATTCTTTGCATTGAACTGTTTTATAATTTGACTTGAATTCACTTATGAATTCTCTGGTAACGCTATAAGCCTTTTCTTTTTTTTTAATTTGACTCACTTTATCATTTCCATAATGTAATCCAAGAACCATAATAGCTCCAGAAATAGCACCACAAATTTGTCCGGAACTTCCAATTCCCGCACCAAAAGGTGAAGCTAATTTCAATGCCATTTTAGAATCTAAATCATATCGAACCCCATAAGTAGAAAGTATGGCTTGTGAACATCTAAAACCTTGATTGAAACACTCGACTGCTTTTTCAATTTCATCCATTTTATTGTGAACTCCTAAGAAGAATAATAATATATTTATGTAATTATTATAAAAATGATTATCTATTATTTAATTAAGAATAGCAGAGAAAATGTAATGTAAAAGTGAAACAAATATATGAAGAAATTAGCAAGATTATGGGACAAATTAGAAGATAATAAAGTAAAATGTCACGTTTGCGCAAACGAATGCGTCATAAAAGATGGTAAAGTTGGTATTTGCCGAACTAGAAAGAACATTGATGGTAAATTATATACTCTTATTTACGGATCGCTTATCTCATCGGGTAGTCTGGATCCTATTGAGAAAAAACCCCTCTATAACTTTTGGCCAGGGCATACTGCTTATTCAATTGCTTCGATTGGATGTTCTTTTCGATGTCTTAATTGTCAAAATTGGTCTATTAGTCAAGCGGTTCCTTCCGAAGATGGAAAAAATGGATACTACGAATTAGAAGCTTATAAAGATCGTAGAATGTCATTGGTAGAAATGACACCACAGCAATTAGTTAAAAAAGTGAAAAAAAGTGGAGCTAAAACTCTCGCTTTTACTTATAACGAACCTCTTATTTGGCACGAATGGATATTAGATTGCACAGAAATACTTCAAAAGGAAGATATCAAAACAATTTTAGTCACAAACGGTTTTTCGACGCCAGAAGCTTCAAAAGAACTTATTGAGGGAGGTGTTAACGCTGCAAATATCGACATTAAAGGAATGAGCGACGAATTTTATAAAAAAATCTGCGGCGTCAAAACGGTTAAACCTGTTTTAAACACAGCAAAAACTTTTAAAGACAACGGGTTGCATGTGGAGATTACCAATTTAATAATTCCTGATATGAACGATAAAAAAGAAGATATCGAAAAATTATGTAACTGGGTGGTTGAAAATTTAGGAAAAAATACTCCAGTTCATTTTTCCGCATATCATCCAGATTTTCAGATGCCTTCTAAAAAACGAACTCCACATGAAACTCTCGATAGAGCTTATAACATTGCTAAAGAAGCCGGTTTATATTATCCTTATGTAGGGAACATTCAACACGAGAAAGGAGGGAACACATACTGCCCAAATTGTAATCATTTAATATTTGAACGATCAGGTTATACTTTCAAACAGATCAATATTACGGAGGACCAAAAATGTCCCAATTGTGGACACGATTTGAATGACGATATCAGAGGCAAAATTAATAGAAATCCAAAACACCGGTTCTCGTTTTTTTAATTTCCTTTTTTATAGAACTCATTCTATGAGATTTTAAGGCAAAGCAGCAACAAAAAAGAAAAAAAATAATTATTATATTAGGGAAATTCCAAGGACTAGTAACAAAATTCCTTGGATAAAACTGACGATTGAAACAATAAACGCAATTGGTGGCCAGGAAATAAATTTTGAGGCTGTCATCAATCCTGCAGTATAAAATTTTACTGTAATTGCGACAATCGCAAATATTATGATGAATATCACAATTAATACTATTTTAGGATTAACATAATTCGCAATAAATTCTACAGCACCATCAGGGATCAAAAAGGCGATCGCTAAAGAAATGACAGTCGCAACTATTAATCCCGCAATACTGGATATTGGCAAATCGTTTAGAGGTTTTAGAAACGCAAAAAAGCCAAAAATAATTAAATATATTGATGTAAAAATATTCATTTCGTTTGCAGTTTCCACAGAATACGCAATGCTCGGAGGTACATTTAATATAAGCCCAATTACT
>WJKD01000680.1 GCA_014729315.1 Promethearchaeota archaeon
ATCTTGAAAATTTTTCTAAAGTCTCATTTATCATTTTATTTTTCTTCTTCTTATTGAATTTTTCGTCAAATCTGTGCTTTTTACTCAGAGCCATTTTATTATTCGTTAATATTTGATTTGATGTCAGGTAATCTCGTTTTATGTGAGGTACTGTAAGCAAGAAGGGGTTATTAATAGAATTAACTCTAATTATGCATTTTCCCTCATCAAGAAAGGAAAAGAAATTTTGATTTTCTCCGTCTAAATTTAACAATTCGCATAATAATTCTTTTAGGATATGTGTTTTAAATACTATTAGGGCGCCACAATTTGCCAATATTTCTGTACTGATATTTGGATGAGTAGCAATAGAAATTAAGCACTCACCCGTACCCCTTTGAAGAAGCGCGATGTCTTCAAGGTAAGAAGTGAGTTTGGTTTGTTTCGTCAAATCTTTTGGAGCAAAGTACTGGGCGTCTTCCACTATTGTTATATGTTTAATTCCATCAAAATTAAATGCTCCGCGCGTTAAGTTTTTATCCCATAAATATTTTAATATTAAATTCAAAAAGAACAAAGCATCCGCTTTCTCTACCCCCAATCTAATGATGGAACTTAGATCAATCAAAATTTTTCTTTTAAACATTTCTTTCAGTTTCAATTCTTGAGATCTTTCAAATATCGCTTTTAATGGTCCTATTGAGAATCTTCGGATTCTATTTTTTATACTTATTAGCGTTTGACTTAACATTGGTATTTGTCTTTGGAATTTTTTCCCGTAAAGGTCGCAATAGCGATAGAATCCTTCCCAACTTTGTAGATTTTTATTTTTACATACTATGGTGAGCACATCGACTAGTACTTTTTGCATTTGAGGGCTATATTCAACGTCAGTGTCTAAAAAATTACCGCTTTTTAGGATATCAAAGATTCTTTCTGCATGAATCTGAGGATTAACTCTTTCAGGATTAAAAATGTTTAGTGAGAAATTTTCACCCGGTTTTATTATTATCAAATCCTCAATTTGTTTTTGTAGGAAATGATATTCTCCCTTAAATTCGATTATTAGAAAAGGTATATCGTACATTTTTGAAAAGTTTAATAAGAAGTTTTGAATAAAATTGCTTTTGCCAGATCCAGTCGCTCCACAGACAAACATATGTTTTTCAAGATCCTTTAAGGATAAATAAAAGCTACTTTTTTTACCTCTAATGTTACAACATTTGCCTATCTTAATTTTTCCTTGTCTTGCAGCAAAAAAGGATGGTTTTTTCAAATCGATTGCTATAGAGTTATGACCTAACGCAATTTGAAAATAAAAAATAACGGAAAGGCATATTAGAAAGAATAAAATGTTTACGCTCATTATTGCAATAATTAAATCGCTTTCATTAGTCCATATCCCTGTATCTGCGAGAAAATAGAGGAAAAATAGGCTTAGTGACAATATAATCGAAGTTAAATTAAAAATTTTTATTATTAATATTTTTCTATCCTTCTTTTTGAGAGTGTATTCATAGATACTTAGAGATATAGAAATAAATCCTAATAAAACTAAAATTAAAATTTTCCATAATAACATTATCTTTTAGGATTTTGGATGTTTAATAGTTATTATTAAAAAATTAATTTAAACAGAAACAATTTAAACTAATTTTTCATGATTAGCTTTTTTTTCAAAATTTAAAACCTGAATTCTGGTTTTTCTGCGACTTAAAAAGACTTTACGCAAAAATGAAATATATTTTTAACAACAAATTAAATGCAAAATAGACGAGTATTTTTATTAAAATATACTAGTAGTTATATATTTAAACAAAAATTAAACAATTCTTTAGGTCGTTTCAATATATTTCTATATTAAAATAAAAAGGAAAAGTGAGTTGTTGAGAGTAAAATGGGAAAAGATATCTATAGATCTGTTTCAAATAAACCCTTAAATGAGGATGTTTTAGAGTTTATTTCTTCCCTTAAAGAAGATAGATGGATTTGGGAAGAAGATATTATTGGCACTGAAGTTCACAATATAATGTTATATGAGCAAGATTTTTTGAATGATAAAGAGATTAAAATGATTCTTAGATCTCTAGAAAATATTAAAAAACGACCCATAGCTAACGAATTAAAAACAAATAAGACTTTTGAAGATGTACATCCATTTATTGAAAAGGCTGTGATTGATGAAATTGGCATTAAAATTGGTGGAAAAATACATACGGGGCGATCCCGAAACGATCAAGTTTCGGTAGACTTGCGATTGAAAATCAGAAAGGAATTGAATCTTCTTTCAACGAACTTATTTAAATTTATAGATGTTATATTTGAACTGGCCACTAAGAAATTAAAAGTATTGATGCCGCTTTACACTCACCTCCAGAGAGGTCAATTAGGAACTTTTTCTCAATATCTTCTTAATTATATCGCACAAATGCTCAGAAATCTAAACAGAGTAGAGGAGCTTTATAATAGAATAAATCAGAACCCCTTAGGAGCTTGTGCTATAGGCGGAACAAGTATCAAAATAGATCGCCAAAGAACTACCGAATTACTGGGATTTCAGAAGATTATTGAAAATAGTGTTGACGCTATAAGCTCTAGAGATTATATTTACGAAACGCTCTGTTGTCTCTCAATAATATCTCTCCAACTTTCAAGGATCGCTGAAGATTTAATTTTATGGTCTTCCAAGGAATTTAGTTTCGTAGAACTTGACGAACAATTTTGTTCAGTTTCAAGTGTAATGCCCCAAAAAAAAAATCCTGATACTTTAGAATTGATAAGAAGCAAAAGTTCGAGAGTAATTTCGAATCTTTTTACTTCTTCATTGATAATTAAGGCAATTCCTTCGGGATATTTTCGAGACTTTCAAGAATTAAAAATGTTATTGAAGAGATCTTTTAATTTATTAAATCCCAAAATTAAACTGTTATCGGGGATATTTTTAACAATTAAGATTAACGAAAATAAAATGTTGCAGGCGATTAATGATAGTTTTATTTTGGCGTTGGATTTGGCAGAATTACTGGTTCAAGATTATAATATAGCATTTAGAAACGCACATAAGATAGTTGCTAATCTCGTAAAATCCTCAGATACAACTCAGGATTTGTTTCAAAAGGATCGAATTGAAAATGAAATATATAAAATTACTGGACAAAAAATCGAATTAAAGCAACAATTCACCGACGAATTTGAAAGCTTATATACTTTGTTGGAAAAGAGAGGTTCTAGAGGAGCTCCTTCAACAAAAGAAATGCTTAGACAAATGAAAATATATAAAAATGAAAGAGAGAGATTATATTTGGCATTTATTAAGAGAATTGAAGAATTAAGGGCATCTGATAAACTTAGAAAAGAAATAATAAAAAAGTTAAA
>WJKD01000681.1 GCA_014729315.1 Promethearchaeota archaeon
ATCCCAAGTCGATAATCTTTATCTTTTTTGAGTATTTCACCGTTTATTATTAATCTCAAATTCTTAGACTCGCAATTTTTAAGGATTATACACGGGTTATAAATCGGAGAATCTTCGTTCGCCAAAATTGAAAAAGAAATATCCGATCTTAATTTCAACCTTTGGTTTAATTCTATAATATAGGCTCGGTCGCTGGGATCGTATCCTTTGTAAATTAAATGAGAATCTCTAAGAACTAACTCAGGAGGATAAAGCCATGATTTTGCAATTTGTAAAAGCTCTTTCGGGTCCTTATCAGTGAGCCCGGTGAGCATTAATTTTGTTATCGAATTGGGAGTCTCTTCGTAGGATGCCCAGTCAACTATGTTCGAGAGCGAAGTATGAGACGCTTTATCCGCGGTTTTTGTCTTGCGACCGTCAGAGGGTATAGAGGCAACAGGCCAGTGATTCCACCAAGGAAAATGAGAAACACCAGAATCAATGTCTGCGTTAAAGCATCTGAATATCGGATGGGTTTTTCGTTTAGATATCGGCGAATCAGATATAATTATAAAAGGTTTAAAGTTAGATTTTAAATTAATTAATTCGATATTAGCTCCGTCGGGCTTGTCTAAATAATCGGGCACTTCTTCAGCCCAAGAATATTCTTGTATGTCGCCTTTCATATTTATTAAGTATAATGCTTCAAGATTGATCGCATCGTCAGGAGATGTGCCTGGAGACAACACTAGGATAGATTCTTGGTATTCGTGAGGAGCGCGTGGTTGTGAGCTATAAAGCGTTATTTTTCTTACAGCAATACCATCGGGATAAATAATGTGAACTTCATCACTCCAATCTCCCCAACCCGTAGTTTTATCGATTCGAGCAAGATTGTATTGTACATCTATTAAAGCATGCCTCCAGTGAATTAGAATTCTTGCTTTATTGTTTTCAATAATTCTTACGTGAGAATGGCGGCAATGTTTATCCGACATTGGTTCGCAACAACCAGCGTTTTTGCTCGTCCAAGTCTCGTTAAATTCGTTTGTATACCATAACTCATTTTCAGTTACCCAACAAGGGATGTAATTAGTGCCCCTCCAAAATATTAATTTGCAAGGATTTTCGTCAAAATTCACAACAACATCTGCGTAAGGACCCATTCGCCATAGAGAATCCCATTCATCGTAATATTCGAGTTTTGTGTAATATGCTCTGAACTCACCTATTTTGTCTTGTACCGAAGGTAATTTTCTTATTGAAATTGGTGGAACTATTTTCTTTTTCTCAGAACCTCCATATCCTTTAAATTTATTATTAATTGATATGATATCAATGCTTTGATCATATATTCTTACTTCGTCCAATATCCCATCTAAAAAAATCTCGAGGGGAAAATGAGCACCTAAGTTTATATCTTGTACAGGGTTGGTTGGCTTAGCTTTTTTTCGGTGTTTACCCATCATAATTGATAACTCGGGTGCTGAAACAAACTTACCCGCAATACTAGCATTTCCAGATTCTTTACCATCGATGTAAATACTCACACCAAGGGTAGGATCAAACACCCCAACTATATGATACCATCTTCGGAGGTCTAAACTTGTTTCTGAAGTTACGCCTTGCCATTGGTTCTCATCCAATTCCGTTGCTAAATAAAATACAATCTGTCCCTCGTCGTCCACACCAAAATAATATCCTTTTTTTGGATAATGATGATGATCTAAGATGGGACACCAGTTCCAAGGATAAGATCCAAGCGCGATCCAAGCTTCTAGAGTAAAACCTTCTGAACCAAACGATTTTGGAAATGATTTAGCATTACATTCTAAATAGGATGTAAAACCATCAAACTTGAGAGCACTCCCCTTTATACCTTCAACAAGTTTATAATTCCCACGAAGTTTTGCTGAATTTTTATTAACAGAATCAAGAGTTTTATTCGCTTTAAGCGATTCAAATTGCCACCAGTAGCATAATCTCTCTTTCATTACTAAATCTAATTTTTAATGGTTTAAAAAGCCTTTTTATATTTATTCGTTTAAAAAAACCACTCTATTTTTATCTTTTTAACAAGACTTTTTATTGCTTCTACTTTCCAGATAAGTAAATAAAACTAGGCTTAGGAAACCCATACTGCTACTAATCTAAGAATTATATTATGATAAAAGGTTGCCGCAACTCTCGCGATTGATGTCAGTATGCAATTGGATAATTTACATAACCCAAAACTCAATTTTATACATGTTAAAATTTTATTATAAAATTTCCAACAGTACTTATAGTGACTTTTTTATTCGTTTTAATTTAAAAAACTTATTTTATTCTTTACTTTAGAGGATTATTATGATTAAGGAAGTTTAAGAAGTATATAAATTGGAGTAAATCAATTATATTAAATAATATGGACGGATTTGAATTAGTGAAGGCGGCCTTAACTTTTTCATCACCTAAACGAGTTCCAGTATGGAATATTTTTGGAAAATCCGATGTGTTGTTCCTTTTTCGGACACCTTCGAAAAAATGGCAACCTGGTCATAGAGAACGTGAAATAGGTCTATTCCCACATGTTGAGGATACCGATTTTTTTTTAAGGGAAAATTTATGGAAATGGAAAAAACCCCAATGGGCGAAAAAGCCCGAAAATGATAAATGGTTTAAAATTAAACCTCGGGTAGAAATTGACGAATGGGGAACTATATGGCACCGTGGTGGTGTTGATACTATTGGTCATCCTGAAAGACCTTCTCTTCCTCATTGGAAAAACCTCGAGGAGTATTTAAATCTATACACACCTATTTTAGACGATAAAAATTCCTATTCGTTTTCATTAGAGTTAAGTAAATCAATCGGTAAAAAAAAGTATCAAATGGGTTCACTCGGTATTGGTCCTTGTCATATAGCTGCAAATATGCGGGGGTTCTCGAATTTTTTAATAGACCATCGAAAAAACAAATCCAAATTAAGGCAACTCCTAGATTTTCTTTCAGAGCAGTTCTTAAAATTAGAAGATATGTGGTTGAAAAACATCAAGAATCTTCATGGATTTATTATCTACGACGATCTAGGGGAACAAAATGGACCTTTTTTTAGCCCGAAAACTTTTGATGAATTTTATAAGACTGTGTACAAACGATTAATCGAAAATGCCCATAAACATGGTTGTGATTTTCATTTGCATTGTTGCGGAAAAATAGATCCACTTCTACCTTATTTAATCGAATGGGGCTTAGACGCAATAGAATTAGATTCACCGAGGATGACGGGATATAATGAATTAAAACCTTTTCGGGGTAAATTGATGTTCTGGGGATGCGTGAACGCCCAATCAATTTATCCAAAAGGATCCCCAAAAGAATGTGAAAGAGAGGTATGGCATATGATAAGAAATCTCGGAACTCCTAAAGGAGGATATGGTGCTTATTTCTATCCTCAAGTAGATCATATTCAGGTACCTCGAGAAAACATCAATGCATTTAAACGAGGATTAAGAAAATTTGGAGCATATTCAAAAATTCCCGCTCAATGGTGGGATCATCCCGTCGAAGAAGACTGGAAGGATAACAGTGTACCTTCACTTCCGTCTATATGATTATCTCATTAGAAAAAGTGTATGTTTATAATTTTAAATCCTTTCATCAAGATTCAACTTTTTAGACTCATAATTATAAGATTCATCGATCAACTCAACAAACTTCACACATAGTTTATATATATCAGTCGTAATCTTTTTTTCTAAATTATCGGGGATGTCTTCTTCCGTATGCCAATATTTCGGTTTGTTAGTTTTGGAATCTGCGGCAAATATCGCAGCAGCTTTGTATCCCTTATGGATATAACGGCACGCATCGCAGGCTCCAATAAACAATTTCCCCTTGCGGTAATTCGAGAAGTTGGGATCTTCTGCGTGAAGAAGCATCCGAGATTCAACTATTTTCTCAATAATTTCAGAAGAATACTCAGCTCGATGCATGTCTTTATGGATGAGAAAGATCATTTCACCCGCACCACAACTATCCAGAATGACGCTGTAAGCGTTATCTAGCTTTCCTAAATCTCCGTATTTTTCGACAAAAGCTTTTGCTCCTTTGTCCCCCACTTCTTCGCTTCCCATAGAACCTACCCAGACTTCGACATGTTTAGGTCTATTTTCGTGGAAATATTTTCCTAAACACGCGCATATCGCACTCGAAACGAGGTTATCGTTCGCACCCAATACCACCTTTTTTCCTATAAATCCCCGAACAACCCATACAAAAAGAGGTAGAACGATTGTTAACGGTACGCAATAAATTAAATCGATAAAAGTTATGGAAAAAACCCACCATTCCAACAAAACAATCGAATCACCGTAAAGAATTTGAGCAAAAAATTTCCATAAAGAAAAAGCGATCGTATGAAAGATGTAGTATAAACCTAAACCAATCTTTATTCTTGGGGAATGCTCTTCGTAAGACGCAATCGGCATTTCTTTAGCGCTGTCTGTGTGACCTTCAAAAATTATTCGAAACTTAGTATCTTCTGTAGGTTTGATCATTCCAAAAACGTTACTCGAGATGCCTTTTTTAAAAAGAAACCCGATATATTCTTTCATTAAAAATAACTCTGTGTACAATACTAAGAGTCCTAATCCTACGAAAACTAAAGCGAAAATAGGAAACGGAAAAATCAAAGGCATGAATATAAACGAAATACCAACAAGAAATCCTGTAACTTTAACTAAGCCTTGTGGATATAATCCCGGTCGCGTCTGAAACTCGTCGATATGCGTTTCTTCGCAAAAATTATCTAATTCGCCCTTAATCCATAAATTGGCGTCTTTTTCTGCCTTTGAACACGAGTATCGCGGACCAAATTTCTTACAAATCGTATCTACAAAGTTATATATGTACTCAAATTGAAAATCGTCTTTCTGACTCAAGGTTGCTCAAATCACTTTAAGATGTTATAAAAAAATGTTGAAGTTAGTTGTGAATAATTTGCGTTTCAAATATTTATAATTTCATGTTAGAAGGACTAAATTATTAAAAAATGTGAGAAAGAAAAAAGACACTTTCATTTCAACAAAATCGAAGTATGACACGCTTCAAGCATTAGTCAAATGCTTTATGTGTTCTACGCCCTTGATCGAATCTTCAGCAAAATCATCAGCACCGAATTCCATTGCTGTTTCCATATTTAAAGGCGCTCCTCCGACGATAAGCCTCACTTCTTTTCGTAGACCAGCTTTTTCCAAAGCTTCGTGAACTTCTTGAATTTGAGGAACGGTCATGCTTAATAAAGTACTTAATCCAATTACCTTCGCTCCTGTTTCTTTAACTTTTTCAACAATTGTTCCCGGATCAACGTCCTTTCCCAAATCTATGACGTCAAATCCCGAACTCAATAGGAGCGTCCCTAAAAGATTCTTTCCAATATCGTGGTTATCGCCTTTAACCGTTGCTATGATCACTTTCGCTTTCTTTTTATCTTCATCTGTGGCTACAAGATGAGGTTTCAATTCATTAACTCCTTTTTTCATAACCTCAGCAGCAAGCATTAGATCCGCAAGATAATAAATCTCTTCTTCATATCTTCGACCAACTTCATCCATGCCTACTCTTAAAGCGTTAAGAACCTCGAGGGGCTCCTTTTCGTCTTCCTCAATTGCTTCCTTAATCGCATTCGCGATATCGTCAAGTTCTAACTCTACGATTAATTCGGTGATTTTTTCGAAATCCATGATGATTAATATTTCGTTTTAATTCTTAAATATATTTTGATCGTAACTATGATTACTATTACAATATTTCTATAATCATTGTTTCATAAAAAACTTACAAAAAAAGAAAAAAACATAAAAATGGTACTTTCAAAAAAGGAGAGAGTTCTTAGGACTTTAGAACTTGATGGAGAACCAGATATGGTTCCTATTTTTAACATGGGATTCGAACCGACGGGAAAAGCCTTTCTAGATTTTCAATCCTCTAAGGAAAAAAGTAAATACGATGGGTTTGTAAAAAGTAAAATATCGAAAATGAAATATTACATCACGGAGCAAAGATTTTGGAATGTCGATGCTCATTATATGGATCCATGGGGGCCTAATAAGGTAAAAGCCCGCATTAGAAAAGCTCCTGAAGATGTTGAAGAACCAAATTGTCGACTTGATACGCTCACTGGAAGACTCCATAAAAATGTAGAGCAAGTTGAAACTAACCTAAGTTATTCTTGGTATATTGACGGATATTTCACTACTCCAGAAAAACTTTACTCTTCTTGGGAACGTTACGGAAGGCCGACGGAACTTATTAATGATAGAATCAATTATAGTCCAAAAATCTGGGAGGATTTCGTTGATGTATTATCACCTTATTTCTATCCTTTTGCAATGCTCCCAATGTCACCTCACGAATCTTTATTCGAAGGCATCACCATACCAAAAGTAGCATATTATATGCGTAAAAAACCGGAGTTTATTCACGATGTTGTGAGCGAATATGCAAATGCGAACATCGAAATCGTGAAAAGGTTTGCCGAAGCGGGAGTAGAGGTTGCATGGATGTTCGATGATTTAGGTTATAAAGGACAAACAATTTTCTCGCTCAAAAATCTGAGAGAATTCTTACTTCCCTATTATAAAAAAATTTATCAAGCGTGCCATAAACAAGGAATCTTAATTGTTCAACATTCTTGCGGAAAGATTGACGAATTTTTACCTGATATGGTTAGTGCAGGGTTGAATGGCATACAAGCTCTCGAGCCTGCTGCAGGGGTCGATTTAGCTCACCTCAAAGAAACATTAGGTGATCAAGTATGCCTAATAGGGGGCTTAGATTCTTCGAGGGTTTTGAATTTTGGGACACCGAAAGAAGTTGAGGAAGAAGTGAAAAGGGGGATAAGTGTCGCCGCTCATGGA
>WJKD01000065.1 GCA_014729315.1 Promethearchaeota archaeon
AATATTAATAATAATTAATCCAACAACGCAAAGTGAAAAAATTTTCTTTATTTTAAATTTCATTTTCAAAACAATAATACCATCAATTAAATGGTTTTTTTAAATTAGATAAATTTGCGTCCAAAGAACAACTATCAGTTTAGATTATATATAAGTGTCAATATTTATAAATGTGTCTTCAATTTCGAAGACGACCTTAATATATAAAGGGAGAAAAGACGCGAACTTTTTTTAAGTATTTTGGATATAATTAGTTAATCATGAAATTGAGTATTGTGTCCGGTTTAAACGAATCGAAAGGCTCACAAGAGAAAATAATAAAGAAATTTACCGATTTGTGCGATTTCTTGAAAAATTTGAATTACGATGGTATCGAACTGAGCTTATTAGAACCAGAAAAAATAAATGTTGATTTAATAAACGAGGTTAAGGATTCGTACGAGCTGGATATTTCCGCTTTAGGAACGGGTGGAACATTTATTCGCTACGGCTATTCATTAGGACATAAAGAAGAGAACATGAGACTAAAAGCGATATCCAGAGTGGAGGAATATATTAAATTCGCAAAAAAAGTAGATGCAAGAGTAATCATTGGTTTAATCAGAGGTAGATACGGTATTGACAGTAGTCCTAAAACAGAAAAAGTAAATATTTTATCTTCTTTAAAAGCATGCTGTAAAATTGCTGAAGACAACGGGGTGCTACTGGTATTCGAACCAATTAATAGCTTTGAGATCGATTCCTTTAACACCATCTCTGATGCGGTTGCTTTACTTGAAGAGTTGAATTTCAATGGTTTTAAACTATTAATTGACTCCTTTCACACGTATTTAGAAGAGGATCCCGGATTTGTCTGGGACTATCTTGACGAAATCGCCCATCACGTAGGACACATACATTTAGCTGACGATACTAGGCGCGCTCCTGGTTCTGGTCATTTCGATTTTAAAACTTTTTTAACTATCTTCAAATCAGCCGGTTATAACGACTATGCCTCAATAGAAACAATAATGAAACCGTCTTTCGAAGATGTCGCGAAAGAATCATCCGAATATCTACGAATGATAATTTAAGAAAAGAGAAAAAGATCAAAAAAAATCCGCGTAAAATTAAGATAGCTCGCTTTCTTATATATCGTCTTCGTCTTCCAGTACGCACGCATCTTCGTCTAATTCCAATGCGCACTTTTCGTTGTAACGGACAATATAATAAATGATTAATCCTATGATGCTAGTTAAAAAAACAATTATCACATATGAGTATCCCGTAAGCTGCTTTTTTTGGATGTCCTTATAGGTCCAATAGGCAAGGATCGAACTTGCTACAAACCAACATATAAGAACAATAATGAGAAAGAAGAGCGTGTTTCCGTATCCCGAAATATCGTTTAATATGTCAGTCGTAGGATTTTGATCTATCTCGGGTTCTCCTCCGTTTTGAAAAATACCTAAGAAGAAACTTATTATCATATCATGGAAAATTGGAAAAAGAACCGTAAAAAACTTCTGCTTATAAAAAATAAAGACGTCCAAAATAATGGAAAATCGAGATTTTTTATTTTCAAGGATAAACGCTAAATTCTCTACTAAGAATCGAAAAGTATAATATTAGTGAATTTTAAATCAAATATAGGATAAGAATAAAATCATATAATTAGGTGGTTAATACTCATATGTCTGAAACACGTAAAAAACCATTACTATTTGAAGAATTTTCAAACCTTGAGGGAAGTATTCCTTGGATCAAATTAGTGCCCTCGGCAACGCCCGTAAAAGAACTAAGGAATATAGAGGAAAAGCTAAAAATAAACTCACTCTGGATGAAATGCGACGACATAAGTTCACCCCTTTATGGAGGGAATAAATCCCGAAAGATGGAATTTATTTATGCTGAAGCTCTCGAACAGGATAAAAAAAGAGTACTCACAGCTGGAGCTATTGGATCCAACCAATGCGTTGCGAACGCAATATTTTGTAAAAAATTCCGGCTGACTCCGATGGCAGTTATGATCGACCAGCCTGTTACAAAATTCGTTAGACATAATTTGTTGATAGATTTATATTACAATACTGAGTTTTATTATTTAAAAGAAGCGATTCCAAAAAGCGATGATATTTACATCATGGCACCTGGATGCAGTACCCCGTTTGGAAATCTGGGATACATTGATGCAGCGTTAGAATTGAAAAATCAAGTTGAAAACGGAGAGATTCCCGAACCCGATTATATTTTTGTTCCAACTGCGTCGTCAGGCACAGCTGCGGGTTTAACAATTGGAGTTCAGCTCGCCGGATTAAAGACACATATTCACGCAATACAGACCTCTTTTTCCAGTTTAAGCAATCTTAAGGCAATTCAAAGATTATCGAAAAAAACAAAAAAATTTATGGAGAGCTACGATATAAGTCTCCCCAAGTTAAGTTTTGATCACTTAAAGTATACCGAAGAACATTATGGGGGAGAATACGGATTACCAACACCAGAATGCGTAGCTGCTATTAATCTTCTGAGAGAGCAAGAAAAAATTATTCTTGAACCAACTTATTCGGGAAAGACTTTAGCAGCCTTATTAAGTTTTATTCGAAATAACAGATCGAAAGTAAAAGACAAGACTATTGTGTTCTGGAATACATTCAATAGCCACGACTTTTCAGATGTTATCGAAAGTGTTAACTATCGAGATTTGCCCCAAGAACTCCACTGGGTATTTGAAAAACCAATTCCAGATTACGGTTTATAGGAAATATTCACGTATTTAATCGAAATATGTACTTTTAATAATCTCTGAGAAGAAAAAAAGAAAAGGAAGATTATTATTAATCCCCGATCTTAACCGAGATTTTACAATTTTTTCGATCTTTTTGAAGTAAACGAAGGTTTTCTTCTACATCCTCAAGCGTTATTTCCTTTGTAATCATAGGTATCATATCCATGCCTGCAGCCATGCAGCTAATTACATTTGGAAAAGTTCCGTGTCCGCTGTGCCCTTGGGCTCCAACGATTTTTGCTCTACGTACTTGAAAATATTCTCCACATACGGGCATTCTTTGTTCAGCTCGTGCAACGATTACAACGGTGCTATTGACGGCTTTGCATTCCCAAATCGCGTTCTGGATGTCATCTGTGACTATTTGCGGTAAACCCGTTGCTTCAAGATATAGTGCCGCTCCCTCGTTTTCGGTAAGTTCTTTCACTTTCTCAACAAAATTTTCTTCTTGCGGATTAATTACGTAGTCTGCACCCATTTTTTTTGCTAAAGCTGCCCGATATTCATTAGGTTCGGACATAATACAAACTGCAGCACCTGCCGTTTTGAGTATATTCGCAGCAGCTAAACCAATAGGACCTGCTCCCAATATTACCACATTTTCACCAGGACGAATGCCACCGCCTCTTTCAATTACTGCGTTGTAAGCAACTGATGTCGGCTCAACTAAGCTTCCAATTTTATAGATATCATCGTATCTTTCTTCCAATTTTTTTAGACTCCAGCATAATTTCGCAGGAACCGCAATATATTCTGCATACGCACCATCGATCGAAAACCCGATTTCTTGGAGGCGTTCGCAATGATTTGGAAAACCATCGCAACATGGTTTACATTCGCCACACCAAACCATTTCTTCAACAGTCACGGGTTCTCCCTTCTCGTATAATTTGCCCGTTCTTTTATTAAACGCTCGACTTCCAACTTCCACAATTTCTCCCGCAAATTCGTGACCGAGTACAGCGGGAAAGGCCGTGAGTCCCGGATAATAGATATAACCGTCTTCGTAAGTTTGATACATGTGAACATCGGACCCACAGATTCCACATCTTTTAACTTTAATCAAAACTTCATCTGGTTTAATTTTGGGAACATCCCTCTCCACAACTTTAACTACGGGGTTTTTCCAGACCAAAGAGCCTAAATACGTCAATTTACCTTCAATATCTTTCGATCCTAGTTTATATTCAGCTTTAGGATCCCACTTGGCTGATAATTCAATAGCTTTCATTTTATTTGGTAATCTCCTTAAAAATTTATTATCATCTAATAAGAAAAAAAGTGTATGTGAAATTAAACTTTTAGATAATATTACGATCGAATTTGATAATAAAAGATGCTTAATAATTACACCGAAAAAATAGAAAAAGAAATAAAAAAGGTATATTTGGCTCTATTAACTTTTAAATGTTATTTCTCTCTCAGGAGGGTCGTTAGTA
Organism: Promethearchaeota archaeon; assembly: GCA_014729315.1. The sequence continues at coordinate 4,207 of WJKD01000065.1, forward strand.
TGAGCAATATAAAGAGAAATATGGTTTGTAATATTAGTGCTGGAAAATAATCTCCGTTTGGCAATGTTAAATCTTCTAAACCTAAGATAAAGATTATACCACCAATTTGACCTGCCATCATCAATAATCC
>WJKD01000682.1 GCA_014729315.1 Promethearchaeota archaeon
ATATAGAAGAAGAATCCGAGAATTGATTGGTGGAGGAGAATGTATAATGGGACTTACTGACAGTTATTCTAAGAATTACGAATTCGTCACTTTTAAAGAATTGATGCGTATTGAACAAAAATGCGTCAAATGGCGATACAGAATTAAGGAGAACACTGATAGACTTTGTCAAGTTCACGGAGATTTCCATCCATGGAACATTCTTTTTAAGGAAGGGATTGAATTTAGAGTTCTTGATAGGAGTAGGGGAGAATGGGGCGAACCCGCTGATGATGTTACAAGTATGACTATGAACTATCTTTTTTATTCACTTCTTGCTCATAATAACATTGAAGGGGCCTTCTTAGAACTCTTCAATTTATTTTGGGAATCTTATCTTACGGAAACTCAAGATTACGAGATACTTTCTATGGTAGCTCCATTCTACGCCTGGAGGTGTTTAGTCTTGGCATCTCCAATCTGGTATCCTGAGCTTAACCAAAGTATTCGAAAAAAATTGTTTAATTTTATTCATAACGTACTCGCAGAGGAAAAATTCGATTTAAAAAAAGTTCCTGGCATGTTTGAGTGATTAAAAAATGAATGGCAAATGTTTAGCTATCTGGATAACGGGACTACCAGGATCGGGAAAATCAACAATTGCCGATGAGCTCAAATCAATTTTTGAAGAAAATAAAGAAAAAGTAGAACTATTACGAATGGACGAGATGAGAAACTATGTAACTCCCAATCCTAAATATACTGACGAAGAAAGACAAATAGTATATAATGCCTTTAGTTTCGTTGCGTTTAAACTCGTAAAGTACGATATAAATGTCATAATGGACGCGACTGGCAATTTGAGGAAATATAGAAAGTTGGCAAAAGAAATAATTCCTAATTTTGTGCAAATATATTTAGAATGCCCTTTAGTAATAGCCATTAAAAGGGAATTAAATCGAAAGGATACTAAAGGTGCCCCCGAAAAGGTATACGAAAAGGCGTTAGAAGGAGAAAGCGAAACCGTTCCTGGACTGCAAACTGAATACGAAACGCCTTTAAATCCAGACTTAGTTATTAATACTCATAAATTTAGCGTTGAAGAGAGTGTTTCGAAAATATGGAATAAAATTAAAAATAACTTTGATTAGAAGATAATAATAGTTTAAGAAATTGAGAGTAGATAAGAGGGGATACTTTGTTAGTACCCCCTCCGCTGAAAGTCTACGCTATTTGGGTGCTTATTCGCCTCCTTTAAGGTAGAATTTCAATGTATCTACACTATATAATTACTAATCTCTTTATTAATATATAAAGATTAAAAAATATTTAAATTTCTGATTCAAAACTTATAAAACTTAAGAAATTTAAATTCTAAACTAATAATTATTAATTTTCCTATTTCCTTTTTAAAGTAGTATTCAAGATTTTTACGATCTTTCGAAATTAATAAACTTTTTCAACTTTAAAAAATAAATATCAATTTTTTGGGATCTAAAGATTTTTCTTTTAACCTATTTATTCCTCGTAAAAAACTTGTCATCTTTAGCTAAAGAAATAATTTTATATAAATAAATTATACATGATAATCTTAAAAATTATAATCATCCTAATTAACTTAAAAACCCAATCAATAGATTAGTATTATCCATAAAATATTAAAATTTGGAAAATGGTTTCGTTAAGGTTTTTAAAAAGACTGAAAAAAGTTATAACAATTTAATCAAAGGAGAATAAAATGGGACATATCGACAACAGTAAAATTGCGAATATTCTTTACGAGATCGCAGATTTGTTGGAACTCAAAGGAGTAAATTTTAAACCCAGAGCATATCGAAGAGCAGCAAGAAATATTGAGAATCACCCTAAAGAGATTGATGAGATCTATAGAAAAGGAGAATTGAAAGAGATTGAGGGTGTAGGCTCAAGTATCGCTTCGAAAGTCGAGGAAATCATTGAAACAAGTGATCTAAACTATCTTAAGGAGTTAAAAAAAGAATTTCCAGAAGAAATCCAAAAATTAATGGATATTCAAGGGATTGGTCCAAAGACGGTATTAAAATTATATAAAAAGCTTGAGATAAAAAATCTCGAAGATCTTGAAGCTGCGGCTAAAGAAGGTAAAATTAGAGATTTAGAAGGATTTGGAAAGAAGAGTGAAGTAAACATTTTAAAGAGCATTAAAATGTTCAAAGAATCTCAAGGCAGATTTCTTTTGGGACATATCGCTCCAATAGCTCATGACATTGAAAAAAAATTAGGAGACTTAGAGGAAGTACTGGATATTGAGCTTGCAGGCTCTATTAGAAGGAAAAAAGACACTATTGGAGATATCGATATTTTAATTATTTCTAGTGATCCAAGTAAAGTAATGGATTTCTTTACCGATATGTCTGAAGTAAAGCGAATTCTTTCAAAAGGTAAAACGCGGAGCACTGTGATTGTAAGCGAAAATCTGCAGGTAGATTTAAGAGTTGTTGAAAAAGAAAGTTTTGGGTCGGCACTTCAATATTTTACCGGTTCTAAAGAGCATAACATAAAATTGCGGCAGATAGCTTTAGATAAAAACATGAAACTGAGCGAATATGGATTACTTAATAAAAAAGACAATGAAATGGTTGCCGGAGAGAAGGAAAAAGAGATATACGAAAAACTTGGATTGAGTTATATTATACCTGAGTTAAGGGAAGATAGAGGAGAGATAGAAGCTGCACTTAATGGTAAATTACCTTCTTTGATATGTTTAGATGATATTAGGGGCGACCTCCACATTCACACTAACTGGAGCGAAGGTTCCAATACCGTCGAAGAGATGGCAAGAAAAGCAAAAGACTTAGGTTACGAGTATATCGCAATTTGTGATCATTCCAAAACTTTACAAATCGCTCAAGGATTAGACGATGACGAATTAAAAGACCAGATTAAAGAAATTGAATCAATAAATGCCGAAATTGATGGTATTGAAATTTTATCCGGGGTAGAAGCAAATATCGATTCAAATGGAAATCTTGACGTAAGTAAAGAAGTATTAAAGGATTTAGAATTTGTTGTAGCAAGTATTCACTCGGGTTTTAAAAATAGTGAAGAAAAAATGACAGAAAGAGTGATAAACGCTATGCATAACGATTATGTAAACGCCATTGGGCATCCAACCGGGAGAATACTAAATAAAAGAAAATCCTACGAATTAGATCTCACTAAGGTTTTTGAAACTGCAGAAGAATTGAATATTTTAATGGAGTTAAACTCTTATCCCGAGAGATTAGATCTATCAGATACAAACTGTAAAAAAGCAAAAGACTACAATCTACAGATAGTTATTAACACCGATTCTCATAATGCTGACCAGATGAGATATATGGAATTTGGTGTTGCTACTGCTAGAAGAGGATGGTTAGAGAAAAAAAATGTGTTTAATACTTTCAATTTTAAAGATTTGAAAAAGAAATTAAATGTCTAAAAAAAATAAAAGGATGTGTAAGAGATGAGCCAAAGAAAAAAGAATCAGAAAAAAAAATCACAGACAGAAAAAAAAGTAGAGTATATTTCTGCTCAAGGGGGTCTATGCGTTTGTCCTGTGTGTGGAACAACATCTACAGATTCACAAGATAAACCTTGTTTTCAACAAATTTGTCCCAAGTGCGGATCTTCTATGATTAACGAATAATATAAAATGAAAAAAAGAAATAGAGAGTTTAATTTATTTTTAATTCTTCCTTCTAAACTTACCTTACAATTAACACATCGCAAGGAGCCTTATTTAATACTTCCAAGGCAACAGAACCTATAAAAATTTCTTCTAATTTCGAATGTCCTTTACAACCTAAAGCAACAAGATCGAAAGCTTCCTTCTCAACGGTCTGAATTATATAATCCTCCGGATCTAATCCCTCTATTAATCTCGTTTCTATAGGTATATTTTTTTCTCCAAAAATCTGTTCTGCTCTGGCTAAAATTTTTTCGCCCCGAACTTTATATTCGTTCTTAATTTGATTATAATCTGAAGCAGGAATAGTATAAGCGGATCCATAGGG
>WJKD01000066.1 GCA_014729315.1 Promethearchaeota archaeon
GGTAATAAAAGCTGCAAGAAAAAAGGATTTGATATTCGTGGGTTGGGTGGACAGGTCGTTGCTCCCGGGTCTATTCACCCGGATAATGGCGAATGCTATGAAATTTTAAACAATGAGGATATTGCGCCGGCACCCTCCTGGTTGTTGGAACTGTATGAGAACGGGAAAGATACTTCCAAGGGAAAATATCTATTTGATGGAAATAACCATAATGATAAAAAAAAGCAAAGGATCAAAGAGGGGACAAAATCAGGTTTAAATAAAGCGGTAGAGAGGTGTCTGTTTTTAAAATTTGCAAAAGAGAGACCGAACGATGTGGCGGAACCGTTATGGTATGCAATGATGACAAACTTGCTTTGTTTCAAAGGGGGCAGAGAAAAAATACATGAATTTAGCAAACCATATAATGGATATCATTACAATGAGACGCAAGAAAAAATCGAACATGCATTAAATGATGCGCCGGGTCCGCATTGCTGCGATTGGATTTATGAAAATGGATTTGAAGAATGTAGGGAATGTAAATATTGGGGAAAAATAAAGTCGCCTGTTATGGCTACAAATTATAATGTGAAATCTAATAATATTCAAATTGTATCATTTTCGACTATCATGAAAAAACAATACAAACCAGTGGAATTTATTGTCGACGATCTGCTTCCGGCAGGTTTTGGGATAATGGCAGGAAGACCTAAAATTGGTAAATCCTGGAATACTCTTCAATTGGCTTTCGCAGCAGCTTCAGGTGAAAAATTTCTTGGAAAACAAACAAAGAAAATGAAAACGCTTTATATGGCGCTAGAGGATTCTGAACGACGGATCCATAACCGTATTAAGGACTGGAATAATGGATTGTCTGTAAATAATGTTAATCTTGATTTTGTGTTTGAGCCAGTTAACATTAACAAATTAGAGGCATTTATTGTTGAAAACGGATATAAGTTCATTGTCATTGATACGCTTTCAAGATACTTTGCTTATATTCTGGATGATCAAAATAATACTCAGAAGACGACAAATGCAATGAGTCTTTTACATAACATCACACGAAAACACGAGGTAAATATAATGATCATTGACCATCATAAGAAGCCAGGTTTACACAGCGGAAAAGATCTGATCGATGATATTTTAGGAAGTACAGCAAAAGGAGCAGTTCCGGATTATATAGTTGGATTGTATCGAAAGCGGAGCAGTAGGTCCGCCATATTTACGATCGATGGTAGAGACACAAATGAATATAAGGAATTAGAAATCGAATTTGATAGTAATAAAAAATTATGGAAAATATGCGGTAACAATGAAAAATATGGAGACCTTACCAGGGCCGAAGAATTGGTGCTGAGAAATTTTGAAGAAACAGGTGGAGAAGCGACAGTCCCTGAAATTGTTGAGAAAATGAATGGAGACAGAAGCAATATTTCAAAAACAGTGAAAGAGCTTGAGGCGAAGGGCTATTTGCTTCGATTAGAAAATAACAGGGCGGGAGATAGAGCATCATTTATTTATAAACTAAACATATAATTACCACACAATGGGAAAATATGTTATATGGTATTAAATTTAAAGTGGTTGGATGTAGTGATTTAAATGGTATATATGTTACCACAGATACCACACTGAATGTGGTAACTGTGGTAAACGTGGTAATATTATGAAAGGTAATATATGCCACATATAAGATTAAATAAAACAATATATTAAGCAGTTATGTGGTAAGTATGGTATTACAATAATAACCTATAGCAATTTATTAGAGTGTATCGGAAATGAGCTGCAATAATGTTTGAAATGAATGGTAACTTGAGCCACATAAGAAAGAAAATATGTCAGACTATAGTTTGCTTTATCGATATTTCGACCAACAAAAGTTGAATAAATGCGAAAATAATGCGTAAATGATACAGATATTATAAATCAATAAAATTAAATAAGTTAGCTGTTAAAAGTTACATTTTGTTAGTAGAATTAGCTAATTGATTACGGAAAAATTTGGAGCGAGGACTAAAAAATGTTTGTAGGACGGGCTGTAGTTGAAAAAAAGGTACGTGTAGAGGACGTGCGAAGCTTCGATATTCTGGTATTGAGCCGAAAAGGACTTTTTGAAATGAACCGGTCGGAGTGGCACAAATATACCTGGAGTCGAGAAAATAAAGAAGTTGCGTCGATAGGTGTAAAGCTAGTGAAGGATTTTCATATATCAAAAAGGATTGAGTTACTTTATAGTGTTTATAATAGCGATGACACTTCGGAAAAAGTTCATTATGAGGTACAGGTAGAATCCACAC
>WJKD01000683.1 GCA_014729315.1 Promethearchaeota archaeon
ATAATAATCTAGTAGTTTTTAGTTTATATAAAGATTAAGAATTTAATAGACTGGAAGGGCAATCGAAATAATCAACGATAAAATGATTATTAAGCAACAATGCTAAAGTTTAAGAAAAATTATTTTAAATACTATTCTACTGCTCTCTATTTTCTGATTGAAATTGAATCTTAATCTGCATTAAAATTCCATTTAATAGAATAAATCCATTTAATTCTTTGCTAATCGCATCCATTATTGTCCAAATCTGATTTTTAAAGATTTTGGCAATTTTTTTACCGGAATATTTTTTATCACCAATTTTATCCAAGAACTTCATATAGTTTTGATCCACAGAGCTCGGATAGGCCCCAGAGGGATGAGAATGAAAGATGCTTAGAACTCTAATATTACTTTTTTTATTTGCTTTATTAATTATTTTATAGAGTTTTTCAGTGTTATTAACGAAAAAAGAAACTGGAGATTTTTTGTTAGATTCTATACATTCAAATCTCTTACCTAAATATTTATACTGAAATTCTCCAGGCGGTTCTAAGGGAATTTCTTTAGGATTTGGTCCTAAAATTAATCCAAATGCTTCGTTTGGTTGAGCCGATTCAACGCAATTTTTCATTTTTTCGAAAATTTTATTGTCGATTATAAGAATTAAATCTCTCTCAAATTTCACGATTTACCCCCTCATTCCGGTAATAAAGTAAGCGCAGCGTTTAGTGCAGATAACCTAGATCTTCGCTCTGCAACTAAGTTTGCTTCCTTTTTTCTTTTTTCTTCTTTCTTTATCTTAAGACTTTCATATTCTTCCTTAATGTTTCCAATTCCAATGATTATCACGTCATCTTTTTTCAAAGTATGATCTAATTTGTCAATTTGAGTTAAAAAATATTCTTCTACATCCTTTTCCAGTTTCATTTTGGATTTTTCAGATTCTGTTGCTGAAATCAATGCGAAATTAAAGTCTTTTCCGTCAAAATATAGACAAGTCGCACCTTCACCGCCAATTTTTATAGCTGCATCTCTTTGAGTCATTCCATCAGAGAGTTGTTTAGCGCTCTCTTTAATGACGCAATAATACGTTTTAGCGTTCTCAGAATCTATTATAATGTTTTTTAATATATTAGTATCGCCGGGTTGAATAATTGGAATTTTTTTTTTAATTTTATCTAAGAAATCTAACCCTTTTTTAGTTAACACATGCCCTTTGCGCTTATTTTCTTCAGAAACCTTAATAAAATTAATTTTTTCTTTCAATTTATTAATCAACGATTTCGCAGTTCCTGCTCCAATTAGCAGTTCGTCTCTAAGTCGATATCTACCAATTCCATCAGGATGTTCTTCGAATACAAAAAGAGCTAAAATAATATGAACATATTCAAAAGTTGGTTTGATGGTGTCGCTTTCAAATAAGTCGCTTAATTCGTCAAAATACATTGTGATTCTACGAAATGAAGTGTTCTATAATATTTAAGATACGAATCGTAAAAAAAATTGTTAAGCTAAAAAATCTTAAATAAAATTATTTTCTTATTTAATACATAGCGCATTAAGTATTTAAGAATCATATCTATTGGCGAAGTTCGTTATGAGTGAAGAGGAGAATAAAAAAAACAAAATTCATGGATTAATATTATTCAAAGAGCACGATCTTAAAATAAAAGAGGAAGAAAAAGAAAGAATAACATTTGAGGACGTAGACCAAGAAAATAAAATTAAATTACACTACGATCTCAATCCGTTTGCGGCTAATTATAAATATTCATTGAATATTCTCAACGAAAGCATCGCTCCTATAACTGAGATTAAAGCGAGAGTTAAATTTCCACACAATTTAGAGCTTATCCGCTATTCCCCAAATAATATTAATTTAGAGTTAATAGATTCGAAAAAGAAAGACTCGAAGCAGGCCAATTTTGAAATAGATCAATTATCTGGTAATAACAATACTCAGATAAACTTTCATTTTAGAATCTTAAAAGCAAATGACGGCGCTGAAATTAGTACATATATATCTTTCGTCAATAACAAGGATTTCGTGAGGGTTTTGAATGCAGATCCCATCAATGTTCCTATGCAACGCGTATCGATCGCTCCTAAAATTATTCCAAGTGGTCAAATCACTCCGTTTCTAAAAGTTGAGGGCATTAAAAAAGCTGTAAAAAGTATAGGAGTTGGCACGGAGAAAGATTTTAATTTAGATCTCTTTTTTAATCACATTAATCAGATCCTTCGATCGTACGAATTCCAATTAATTGCTAGAGACGAGTCAAAGAGAATATCGTGGTTTTTTGGAACGGAGATAAAGGTTAATGAGGATATCCTAATTATCGGGCAAGTCAATCAAAACAAGGTAGAATTTCTCGCAGCCTCTAAAAACCACGAAGCGATAATTATCTTATTAACTCAGTTAGCCAATGAATTTAAAAAGCATATAATAAGCATCGGCGATATTGTGAATTCAGAAGATAACTTTTATGATTTAGAATGTAAAAATTGTGGTAATATTCTCCCTCGCTTTCCAAAAAAAGGCGAAACAATCGAATGCCCTAAATGCAATAAAGAACAATTGGTATGGTAAATAGAGGTCATGTTTTTCTTCGTTTTTTATAATCTCATCCTTAAAGCTCATAAGGGTTTTAATTTAGCATACTTTTTCTACCTTAAAAACAGTAGTGGAATATCGAAATTAAGAAATGAATTCTTGGTCTAAACAGTTTTTCACGGGTAAGAAAAAAAATCTTCTTATTGGTTTTTTGATGATCCTTTCTTTTTTGATTTTATTACCCAATTTTATAAAAATTATTGGCTGGCAAATCGCGCCTTCTACGAAAAACGAGATCGTTATTTCCACGATATCTTACGAAAGCGAGGTTAAAAGTAAAGACCACCTCGTCGTGGGAAACCTATTTCAACCAAGTCCAAAGTTTTCAGATAAAAACTATCCTGCTATTATTGCCTGTCATGGTTACCTCTGGGGGATTGGCAAGGAAGGAATGAATCGTTGGTGTATTGAATTGGCAAGAAGGGGTTTTGTTGTGCTAGCAATTGATTTACCGGGTAATGGGATGAGTATAGGTAGCAAAAACGCATTTCCTCGAGACGATATTGAACCAGTTATAATTGAAGATGGAATTAAATACTTGAAAAAATTAGATTTTGTGTCTAAATCCGATATTGGATTACTAGGATTTAGCTATGGGGGATCAGCTGTTTCAATGAGTTCTGGAATTTTAAAAGACGATCTTGACGCAACTGTAGTTATGAATGGGATTACAAATATTACGCATTGGTTGATCGAAGGCATATTACCCAATAGAAATGTCGAGTTCGAAGTGAATAACGATTACATAGAAATCGAAAAGGTGGGAACTACCAAAGTTAATAAAAAGAATATAAAAGATATTTTGAAAGTATATGGAATCTATCGTGGAAACGAAGAAAACTTAAAAGACTTGATCATTTCTGGTACGAACCGTTTAGATCGAAAATTTTTGAAAAAATTTGACGCTGTTGAGCATTTAGACGATGTGAATAATGACTCTATCTTATTCATCCATTCTAAACACGACGAGACTTTCGACGATACTAACCAATCTCGTTTAGGACTTGAGGCAGTATTGAACGAAAATAAGTCTGCGTATTACATCAAAGTCAACGATAACCACGC
>WJKD01000684.1 GCA_014729315.1 Promethearchaeota archaeon
ATACGAAGGTGATCCTCGCTATATACTACAAAGAGTCGTTAAAAAAGCAGAAGATAACGGATTTTCGTTCTTTTGCGCTCCAGAAATGGAATTCTTTATCCTTAACCAAGAGGCTAAAGCAAAAGCATTTAGTCCTAGTGATATGCGAGGATATTTTGATTACGACCCGTATGACATAAACGAGATGATGAGATATACTATTGCCCAATACTGCGATAAAATGGGAATAGAAATCGAAGCTCTACACCACGAGGTCGCTTATGGTCAACATGAAGTCGATTTTCGATACGATCAAGCAGTTAATTCAGCTGACAATACGATCACTATTAAAACTATTATTAAAACTGTCGCTGCGCAGAATAATATGACGGCCACTTTTATGCCCAAACCTTTTCCAGGAATCAACGGTTCGGGTATGCACGTCCACCAGAGCTTATGGAAAAACGGAAATAACGCATTTTACGACGAGAATGATTCGGCGTCAATTTCTATGACTATGAAAAAATGGATTGCTGGTCAATTAAATCACGCAAAAGCAATGTGCGCCGTGCTAAGCAGCTGGCCCAATTCTTATAAACGATTAGTTCCGGGCTACGAGGCGCCCGTATATATTGCGTGGGGGTTTAGAAATAGGTCACCTTTAATTCGAGTTCCCGATTTTCACAAAAAACCAAGCGCAGCTCGTTGCGAAATTCGATGTCCTGACCCATCGGGTAATCCTTACCTTCAATTTGCAGTTTTACTTGCTACCGGTTTGGAAGGCGTTTTATCTGATGAAATAGAGCTTTACGAACCAACCGATAAAAATGTATATCATTTCTCGACGAAAGATTTAATTAAATCTGGGATAAATGCTCTTCCAGGAAACCTTGCCGAAGCGCTAAAAGAATTTAAGAACTCAGAATTTATGAAAGAAGTATTTGGAGAGGCCCCTTTTAAGAATTTCTATTATGCGAAACTCGAAGAAAACGACGCGTATAGAATAAACGTTTCTCAATGGGAGCGAGATCGTTATATTACAAGGTTATAAAAATTCTAACTATTGTTTTTTCTTTTTTTTTCTTATATCTCTCTAATTCTGATATACAAATGTTTAATTTGAGATGAGAAAAAAATCTTCAAAATGCACTTTTTAAATTTTCGAAGGACCAATAATACCTAGAAAACTTTTTAGATACATTTTTAACGCTTTTTCAAATAAATTAATCAGTTGTTGAACATTTTATTTAAAAGAAAAAATAGTAGCATTTTTATTTTTATATCTAATTAATATATACTAATTTTCTTAGAAAAAACACTTTAAAGAGAATTTTAAAAAAACATTTTTGTTGAACTTAAGAAACAAATGGATTCCGAAGAGATTTTAATTAGAAAAGCAGAAGTATCAGATTCGTCTGAGATAGTAAAAATTTGGCAACTAATTTGCGAAGAAAGAATGTACGACGGAGTAGACCACCCCTTCACATTAGAGCAAGAGAAAGACTATATATCTTCTCTAACCGAACGAGAAAGTATTTTTGTTGCAATAGTAGAAAATGCGATAATTGGTTTCCAATCGCTTGAATTATGGGCAAACTATTCAAAATCATTCGATCATGTTGCAACTATAGGCACTTTTGTCTTGCCAGAATGGAGAGAAATGGGCGTGGGAATATTATTAGCAAATTATGCCATGGATTTTGCCCGAGAAAATGGATTTGAAAAAGTAATAGTCTACGTTCGTTTGAGCAATAAAAAAGCTCAAAAGTTCTATGAAAAGTTAGGATTCGTTTCAAGGGGGACCCTCTTAAAACAATTGAAAATTAATGGAGAATATGACGACGAGATGTTTATGGAAATGTTTTTATAAAAATAAAATGGGTCTAAAAACAAAAGAGAATTACTTTTCTTAATCAAAATAATTAAGCGTTATCTACTACTTTCTTCAAGGGTTTAATCATTTCTTTTTGCATTCTCTGACCCTCGTATATTTTCTCCCTAATTGGGGTAATGCTGAAAAGCACTTTTAACATCCGGGAGGAGAATGTTTTCTTGGGAAAGTCATAAAAATTATTTTCTTTGTAATAGCGATGGTCAGCTTGAAAGATAGCTCTCATGTCTGCATAAATGGCGTCTCGAAACACTTTTGCTCCCCCTATTTCTCTAAAAGTATAAGGAGGAATGTAGTCTATTTTAGAACATTCAATAAGTTTTATCGCAAGTCCGTAAAGAAGCGTATCAATCATTTTAGTGTCCTCAGGTTCGTCCGAAACAATATCAACCAAATTGCTTTGTTGTACCTCTACATATGTATGAATTATTTCTCTGAGATTACACAATTGACTTACGGGACCCGAAATAATAAATCCGAATTGCTTTCCCTTTAGAGAGGGGACATGTCCCTTGTAAAAACTTCTATCAAAAAGCATCTTCCACTTAGACGAAAAATACCTATCGTGGATGGATCCCGCAAACACTAAAATATCTGCTTTTAATATCTTTTGCTCCCAAAACTCGGAAAATTCGTCTTTTCCATGATACACGCACTCATTATTATATCCACATTTACAGCATCCGAGACAACCTCCCTTAATATCAATATCTTGAATGTTAATTAGTTCAATTTCTTCCAAGAAGAGATTTCGAAATGTATCAATGATTTTACCTAAATTGGATTCCTTATTATAAGAATCTGTAACAAGGAGAATTTTTTTATTATCTACAGAGATTTTATTTATATTAGTTACTATATTCGTAGAGTTATAATCGAATTTAATCTTATTAATTGGGGCAAATTGTAAAGAAGTCTGCAAATTCCTTTCAATATGATCAAAATATAAACCTGCAAAGTCTAATAGCTTTTTTCTCTCTTTTTCGTTTAACAGATCGTACATATGGGCGGAATAGGCTCCGATAAATTTCATGTTTAAATCGTCGCTTATACCTTGAATGTAATTGATTGCAGTGTGGTCGTAAAAATGTATTGATGTGGCGATGGTGGCGCAGTATTTATCTTTAAACGACTTTTCAGCATTTCTTTCAAAAATTAATTCAATAAATCGTTTGTATTGAGAACATACCAGCATATAATAGAGTGGAAAGCCCCAGATCACTCCGTCTGCGCCCTCAACTTTGTTTAAAATCTCATCAAAAAGATCATTATTTTTCTCGATTGCTTTAATCTTTTCTGCGATATTAATTATATCAAATTCGTGCTTTGGGTATTTCTTGGCGATATAATTTATATATTGCATAGTCACGCTTATAGAGCCTTTTGGACTACCGTTTAGAATCACAATTTTCAAAATAATTCACTACTATTATAAATTTTTTATTGCATATTCAAGTTTAATCGTATTTTTTAATCTTTGGAATTGATTATTACTAAAGTTAAATTATGAGAAAATTGAAAATATGAGAACTGATAATTAAGAATATAATTTATTCGATAGGCTTTCGAGCGTAAATTGGCTCAAATTGCCCTCCTATTAGAAGATTGGGCGCTTCTTCGGGAATAAAATGCTCTCCCTTGTTATATTTCGGTTGTTTAATAGTTTTAAAAAGAGCACCGCATCCAAAAAAGGATCGTCCTCGAAATTCAAATGCTTTCATAATTTTACCAGGGATGGTATGAATAGCTCTTGCCATGTCAATATAAACCGAGATATCTCGATATAATTGTAGGGGATCTATTTTGTCCCACGTATCTTCAGTAGTGAGCATGACATGGTTCATAACTTGCATACACATACATGGAATTCCAATATTGTCAAACGGGCCCATTTCACACAATGTCCATATTCTACTTAAAGGTAAAACTAAGGGAAATCTTTTGTTTTTGAACATAGCGGCATATGTTAAAAGAAAAACAACAAAATTGTCTGTTGTCAATCCTAATCTTGCTGGAAATTTTTCTCGTTTTATTTTTTGGCCTTTAATAACAACAGCATCGGAAATATGATCCATCCAGAGCATCGCAGTTATATTTGGCATGAATTTCTTGTGTTTTTCTATGAACCACAGAGAAGATATATTGCAGTTCAGCCAGACGTGAGAACCTGAGAATATGAAAATCATAGATTTTCTTCTCTTTTTTAAAGGAAGTTCTGAAAAAACTCTTGCTAACTCAAGAGCTCCCACAACTCCAGTAGTATCGCAAATAGCTCCAGAAAATGTTGTACAGTAATGAGCACCTATAAGAATAGTTCCTTTTTTTAATCCTGGCAAAAGTCCGATAATATTTGATACTGTTGATATTTTTCTTTTTCCTTTTATTTTCAACTCTGCTTTAACTTTCTTATTTTTGATTAATTTCTTAAGTTTTTCAGCATCTTCTTTTCCTATGTGAAGCACCGGTAACTTAAATTGTTTTTTTTCGCCAAATTCAGCGGGACCAGGAACATTGCTTCCTCCCATTGGTTTTATTCCCGGCTCAAGGATTTTAAGAGAATTTCCGGGAGTATCTTCAAAATATCCCACCATTCCAGCAACATCATTTATCCATGCTTTATCATAAGACGCAAGAAGAGGATAACGTTTCTTAAATCCACAAGCAGCTTCATGATCAGCAAGCGTTCCCCAATTAATTAAAACCAACTTTCCTTTAACATCATTTCGCGTGTAATCTTTATCGGTTCCTTTTCCAATATCGATAATCTCTGCTTTTACATCTCCAAATCCAACATTGTTTTGAGGACAGGAAGTAATTGTTTTATATTCGGGTTCAATCATGGAAAATTCCCAATCGTGAAAAAAAACCCCCCGAAAATTTATGGGCTCAAGCCAGACCTTCAACCCAAAGTTCCTTAATTTATCTACGATATAATCTTTGGTTTTTTCAATATTTTTCGTTCCAGGAATTCTTGGTGAAAATTCAGAAAGTTCTAAACCCCATTTATATACTTCTTCAATCCTTTTATTCATTTTTAAAACCTAATGATTTATATTTATCATATATTTATGAAATATTCAAAACAAAAAAAAACATTTTATTCCCTATTTCTTTTTACTTTTATTTATTATTAATAACTTACTTACCTTGAGATATTGTTTAATGTTTGATTAAAATTAGTTTTTAGAAAAAAAGGAATTAAAAAAAAGATTTTACAATTTGATTTTTAATAATTCTTCTTGATTTTCTTTTACTTTTGATGGGGTTAAATCATATACTCTCCACAGCAATATGAACGATATAAGGAAGAAGAACATTGGGACTAAGGCTAATATTACACGGATCCCCCATAAAGCGAGAGGTGTTTGAGATTCTGCTCCAGGTTGATAGAATGTTAGCTCGTGCACAATGACAAATACAATAGCTGCTATAATATTTGCTGTGCGTCCGAAGAATGTGCGTAGACCCGTAAAAATACCTTCATTGCGTTTCCCAGTTTGTACTACTATTTCGTCAATAACATCAGAAAACACGGGATATACTAGTGTATACACTGCGCCAACAGCGAATCCAAGAATTAAAATAATAAACAATACAGTTAAGAGGTTAGATACAAAAAGCAGCGGTAGAAGCGCAAAGACCACAAATAAAAATCCTATCATATACACTTTTCGATTTCCTAATTTTAAAGAGAGATAAACCCAAACTGGAACAGATGAAACACTTCCTATTAAAAAGGCAGCAGAAATGTAAATTTCTGTATCTGCTGGCATTCTAAGGATATAGCGAACGAGGTATGGAATTGAACCAAGGATTAAAGTAAACAAAACCATCATCGTGATATAAAGGAAAAAATAGACTAGAAGATTTTTCTGTTTTAAACCAATTTTTAAATACTGGAAAAAGCTTTCCTCTTCACCTTTATCTTCTTCAGCCTTTAACAGCTTTTCTTTCATTTCTTCTGTCTCATGCATCCCCGGAATCATTAACACAGCTGCCAATAGTCCGATTATCACTACGACTATTGCAGAGATAATATAGGATTCTCTATTCCCATAAACAATAAATAAGGGAGGGATTAACATACCTGCAGTCATTCCAACAAGCCCTAAAACGGTTGTAATCCCGCCTACCTTCGCTCTCTCTTTGACAGAACGAAATTTCTCAGGAAATAAAGCTAACCAATTAGTATCCCAAATCGAATATAAAAAATCATACAAGCAGATTGTTATTAGAAGCCATATGAATATAAGAATTGTATCATCAAAAGGGATTGTGAATATCAGAAGATAAATGAATGTAAATGGTAAGGCTGATGCCACAAACCAAGGAAAGCGCCTTCCATATTTTCTGGTAAATCTATTTTTCCGATCAGAGAGATGTCCTAAAAGAGGGTCGTTAAACATATTCCATATACCATATAAAACAAAGGCAATACTAACCATTAGAATTGGTAGAAATACCTCGTCTTCGTAAAAAGCTATTACTCTCACAGAAAATGCAGCAGAATATATATTATCAAGGAATCCCCCAAGTCCATAAGAGAATCGGGTAGACATAGAGTTTTTTTCTTCGTAAGTGTCGATATCTTTTCCAACTGTTTCCCCTATACCAGGCTTAAGATTACTCATAATTAAATTTTATATTCTTTCTATAAATATTTTATATTCAAGTAAAATTAAAACTAAAGTAAAGAAATAATAATA
>WJKD01000685.1 GCA_014729315.1 Promethearchaeota archaeon
TAAACCCCAAAAACTCCAAGAAAATCCGTAAGAAATTATTAAAAATACCAATATCTGTAATAATCTCTTCGATCTTTCTTTTCTTTTAGTAATTTCGTTCATTTTATTTTCTCTTTTTTAACCTTTATTGTTAATTTTATCCAATTATACCATGGGCTATACCAGATGCTAACAATGTACCTCTTTTCGCCTTTAACCAACCATAGACTATACCAAGTAAAAAGGAAAGAATGTAAAGATAATAAGAACTTATCGGATAATAACCGATATGTGCTAACGAAAACATTACAGCTTGTATTATAATAGCTTTCCATTTTCCATATTTTTCTGTAAATAATTTTTGAAAAAATCCCCGAAATATAGATTCTTCTTGGAACGATGCAATCGCAAAACCAAAAAACAGACCGTTTAAAATTGTGAAAACATTTAACTGTTCTCCTTGATTGGAAATAGGGCTCTCCTCTAAAACTGGAGCAAACAGAATTAGGACAAGCACCATGACGACATACGAGACGATTGTCCCTAAAATCCCCCAAAGAAGGTTTTTCTTAAGACCCTTTTTATTGTACCACCACGATTTTAAATCAACCTTTATCCATTTGGAAAATCCTAAATATACTAAACCTATGGAAATTACTGAAAAGACGATCAATAAATAAATAAAATATTGGAGATGCGATGATTGATTTATAAATTGATTAAGAATATACGCAAATACGAGTCTACTAATAATAAATAAGCCTAAAATTACGAAACCCTTAATAATTTGATTTCTTGTAAAAGGTTCGCGGTTGACTTCTAATTGCTCAGTTTCTTCATCCGAAATCATTTTTCACTCAATCCTTGATAGATGCGTAAGAAATTATTTATTTATTTATTTTTCTTTAATATATTACTCAAAATTTTTTTATACAATTTTTCCTAAGCTTTGTTTTAAACATGTCTAACTAAATGGAATAATAATCCGAAAAGTTGAACCTTGATTCCTTCCCTTTGAATGAAGTTTCAGCTTATAGTCGTGGAGATTTAACACTTCTTTAGAAATATATAAACCTAGTCCTAATCCTTGAATACTTATGTTATAGCCTTTACCATAGTGTTCTATTTTGCTAAATTTTTTAAAAATATCCCTTTTTTCATCTTCTTCGAATCCTATTCCGTTATCCTTAATTGAAATTGTTATAAGATTCTCCGAAACTTCGCTTTTTATTAAAATTTTGCCACGCTCTCTATTAATATTATTTATTCCGTTTTTGATAATGTTTTTAAACCCAATCTTCAATAAAAATGGATCAAATTGTGCTTTTAATTCAGAATGAAGGTCTAATTTAATATTAACCTTCCTAGTTTGAGCTAACGGACTTAATTCTGAGGCTATTTCCTTTAGAATCTTACTTAAATTTGCTCGTTTTAATTTAACTGTGATCATTTTAGAATCTAATTCCGTTGCTAAAAGAATATCCTTCACCGAGGACTCTAATCTGGAATATGCATTTCTAATATCTGAGATTATATGCATAATTTTAAAATTTAATTTAGTTTTGGCTGAGGATAGTAACTCTAAATTGCCTTTAATCATTGTCAAGGGTGTTTTGAGCTCGTGTGAAACTCTATTCATAAAATTTTTCTTTACTTCATTTAGATTAGTTAATTTTTTTTCTAAATGTTTTCTATGAGTGAAGTCTTCAACAAGATTAAGACACTCAGTAATGTGGTGGTCATCCCTTTTCAACGGAATAGAGATAAGTCTAAAAAATCTCCCATTGGGCGTAGGAATTACCTGAATAACGATTCTATTTTCTTTCACCGCTTTCATAATAGGACAGTTTTTACAAGGCTTCTTTCTCTTCAAATAATAATCGAAACAAAGTTCTCCTCTATATTTCCCAAATTCGCTTTCTAATAAACTGTTCTGGAATTTAACCTGATAATCTGAATTAATTATGTCAAATCCAATATCTCCTTCGGTAATCCCGCGAAGTATACTTGAAAAATTCTTTCGTATTAGAGATTTGTAATCTTCAGATTCTCCGTTCGATTCAAAAACGCTTACCATATAAAACCATTTCGTTAAATTTATCTTGATATCGTTTTATGTTAACATTTTTTCAAATTTTCAAAAAGCCATATCTCTTTAAATTTCAGCTCTTCTATCTCTAGGTAAGGAAGGATTATATAAAAGATTATTGGATAATGTCCAAGAATACTGTCTTATTATGAATATTATCCAATAATTATAAGAAAAACTAAGTAATCATCAAAAAATATAAAAAGTCTTTAGTACTTTTTATAATATGAAAGAGAGCGATCAAAAAATACTTAATATCTTGCAAGAGAACGCCAAGCTCTCGTATAAAAAGATCTCTGAATTAACCGGTATTCCCGCCAGCACCATTCATTTTCGAGTTCAAAGAATGATGGAACGCGGTATTATAGACAAATTTAGCGTTATAATAAATTTAGAGAAAGCTGGATATAATGCTGTTGCCTGGGTGGGTTTGAGCGTTGATCCAACGAAAATGATTCAAATATCCAAACAATTATCCTCTTTGGATTCTGTAAGTAAAATTTTCTCAACGACAGGAGATCATAATCTCGTTATCCAAGTTATAGCAAAAACCGAAAAGGAATTGTGGAGATTCTTAAGAAGAAATGTGCAAACCGTTGACGGAGTAGAAAGTAGGATGGATGTTAGCATAACTTTAGACATATACAAATGGAATGAGTCTTTACCGCAATAACTCCTAAGAATTCAAATAAACAAAAATGTATTAATATTATTTCTTAGCACAATCTTTATTTGATATTGGTATAGCTTAAAGGAATCAATACCTGATACAATATCCACATCATAAAACTAATAAAACCAATCTATTCGAATAAAAACATATAAAATTCGTCTAATCTACCAGTATTCGCTAATATAAAAGTTATCATAAAAACGATTGTAATAATGGCGACAAAATAGCCAATGTATAAGCCCTTATTTTCTGAAAGTCCGTGTCAGAATCTCGTTCGGATTGTTTACTTAGTGTAATATAAAGATTAAGAATGGCAAGAAAAAAATCCCCGAAAAAATTCTTTCAAAGTTACATATCTTAGAAAAATCAACTTGAGCATCCACTATCCTCATACTTTTTAATCTTAGTTTATCCTTACTTATTAGTAAGTGTATAACATAAATAAATATAGAAAAATGATTTTAAGATTACCTAAAAAAAGATATAAACGAAATTTGATACAATTTGCATAGTGACGTTTAAATGAGCATAAGTTTTCATAATAAACCTATTCCCGAACCGTACACTATATATGTCCGGAATTTTGATTTCGAGCGTTATCTCGAATATGCCCACGAAGACATTAACTGCGAACTAATTCATGGAGTATTAATAATTCATTCTCCTGTGTCTTTAGAAAATGAAATAATTTTTAAATTCATGCTTACCCTTCTTGACTTATATGTTCATAAAAAGAAGTTAGGATTGGTTGTAGGTTCTCGATTTACAATGAATCTCTCTTCTAAATGGGCTCCAGAATCAGATATAATGTTCATTGCCTCAGATAGTGAAAGTACTTTGAAAGAAACCTATTTAGATGGACCCGCTACAGTAGTCATAGAGATCTTATCTCCCTCAACCCAAAAAGACGATTTAAACAAGAAACTCCCGAAATATCTAAAATCTGGCGTTAAGGAGGTGTGGATAGTCGATCCAATGAAGAAAAACTTTACTACACATTGGAGTAAAGACCAATCAAGGATATATAAGGAATCTGAATGGACCAAATCAAAGATTATTCCAGAATTTCGATTAAAAGTAAATTGGTTATGGAAAGCGAAATCAATATCGGTTCTTGAAAAATTAAAAGAATTAAAAGGGGAGGAAAAAAAGTTATTATCTCTTCTCAGTCTGATTATTTTTCTTATTATTAGGAATATTCTTAATTCCTTGATAATTAGTAAAAACAAAACTTCTCACTTTTGTATTTTTTGGGATTATTATGATAAACTTGATATATAGCAAAACTTAAGATAGGGATATGGATTCTTATGAAAAATTACCAGATATTCCAATTGAACCTAAAGGAATTCTTTCAAAAAGATTCCTCGAAATGGGTATTGAATCTTTTAAAGAAGCCTGTCTATTTGTACACAATATGGAATATGGCTATAATTCGAACTATGACGACAAAATGATCCTCTTTAAGGAAGCTAAGGGATCATGTACGACGAAACATGCAGTTATTGCTGGTCTTGCGGAAGAACTTAGCCTCCACTTATACAAATCTGTCGGGATTTATAGGTTCACTGAAGAGATATCCGACGGTACAGACGAAATTCTGAAAAAATATGAAATTCCTTATGTTCCAATGATTCATTGCTTTTTAATATACGATAAATATAGATTTGACCTCACCGAAGGAAATAGAAATGGCAAGAAGAAACCTATTGAAGAATTTCTTTTTACCAAGAAAGTCGAACCTTTTATAAGTAGACAGGACGAATATGCCCTCTACAGGAAAGCCTTGAATACCATAATTTTAAAAAGTGAGGAAATGAAAAATGTTAAAAAAAGGGCCGTTCTAAAAGCCCGAGAGGAAGCGATTGCTTTACTTAAAAAGAATATCAAAAATTAAAAAATCAAAAAGATTTTGACTATCTAATACTCCAAAACGCCTGTATGCATTATTAATTTCCATTCTTTATTAGACATTAGGGTGTATACTTTGCAAACTCGACCTATCCATCTGTTTTCGTTTCCTTCAGAGTCAACCCAAAGAGTGTCAATATCAACAACGGCGAAAGCAGCATCTCTTTCTTTAGAGATTTCAATTTTCTTTAACTCTCGTTTGTTGCGAGCTAATTCGTGGGTCTTGAACAATTCTTCCCATCCCCTCTTCCATCTCTCGTAGTCAAATCTTCCCAGTTCTAAAACCCAGTTTATAGGATCATGATCTTGAGATGTTTTTGGCCAAGGCCAAACCATATCAGGATGAAATATGCTTAACAATAGCTCAACATCTTGAGTATCCCACGCTTTTGTTTCTTTATTGACGATTTCTTTAATTTTTTCTTCCACATCACTCATGATTTAATTTCCTCCAAATTATTAATAATAAGTTTCCGGATAAGAACTTTCTTTAGGAAACAATGCGGAAATTAACTTCTTCGAGGTATATTTTATCATCGCATCTTTTATAATATAGTTAATTTCTTCGAATGTATTCTCCCCTAAGATTAATTTATAGAGCATAGATCCTGGAATTTGGACATCACAATTAAATTCACCTGGATATTCTTTAATACTCTTAATATCAGTAATCCTTCCCTCCTTAAAATTAATCTCAAAAGTTCTTTGATAATTGCTGAGCGTAACTGCTCTCGTTAGATTCTTAAATTCTGAATTGCGAACTCTTTCTTCTAATAAAGGTTTGATTTTGTTGAAAAACGCCTCTACATCGGGAATTTTAACCTGCCAACCATAATCGTTATACTTGATGCCTCCTAATTCTATTATCAACTTTTTAAAAATCGGGTCTTCTTGAACATCAAAATCTATTTCCAATTCATCGCTTTTTTTATGGAGATCTTTAATAAACTGAAGTAGTTTTATCCACTGAGAACGAGTTAAACGAGAACTCCGAATTTTATATCCTAGCTTATCGTAGGTCATCCCTAACATCAAATAAGCTTCGGGCGTTCCATTCTCTTCAATAATATACGTTTTTTCCTGAAAATCTGTAATTTCTGAATTATTATACTTAAATATGAATGAATCTTTCGAATATAGGTTCCAAACCAAGAAATTTTGATTAAATTCTTCATAGGTTTTTTCGATAAAATTTAAATCTTCGATTGTGGACCGTCGAATTTTTGTCGAACTTATATTTTCTTGAGGAATCTTCGACTTGGGTAATAAAAAACGATTATCCAACGGTAATACAAATTCATATCCTAATTTTCGATAAAAATAGGGAATTCCTCTGATAACTGAAAGGAGAAAACCTTTTTCCGTCATTATTTGCTCGTAGATTTTATTTAATTTCCTAATAAAGCCCTCCTTTCGATACGCTTCCGCGGTGCCTACGAAACCCATTTCGCAAACTGGAATCGTGAGTGGCCCCACTCTCCATTCTAAAGGCATCAGTCCAATGCTGGAAACAATTTGATTTGATTTTACATCTTTCACATACAACCAAAAAAAAGTTGCTCTTCTTGGATGCTCTAGATAGATCCTGCTTAAGTAATCCCTTACTGGTTCGTGATGAATGCTAATATTAAATTTTAGGATTTCCTCAAATTCGTCATCTTTGCCAGTTGCTACGTGAATTGTGAATCTTTCGTCGATTCTGAAGGTTGCTCCCTTTGATATGACCATGTAAATATTAATTTTAATTTAATAATTATTTTTTCGATAGAATAAAATAGATTATAGTAATCATTGTAAATTCATATTTAATTTTTAGGTTCTAAAACCATACTCCAAATTGTCAGATTAGTATTAGGTAATTTCGTTTTTTCCAACAATTTAAAATCCAATTTTCTTAGAAATAAACTAATTTCTTCCTTAAAGGTTTGCCCATAAAAAGGGGATTTATTAAATCTGGGATCTTTTAAGAAAGAATTTAATAATGCTTTTCCTAGTCCTTTTCTTTGACTTTTTGGTTCTACTGCAAGAGGACCTATGTGCCAGTGTTTTTCTTGCATATGTTTTTTTTGTAATTCTGATAAAAAAGAATCGGCATAAATTGCACGTTTAAAAGCATCAAGATTCAGTTTAAAGGGCAATAAAAGCCCTCCACATTTGACTTTTTTCCATAAATTTATTTTTTTTTCAGAATTTATCCCACCAATAAACCCTTTAAAATCTGACGAAGCAAAAACTATTCCGTACTTAAAGATAAGCTATAATCTGAATTTTGATAACGCTATAAGATATTTACAAAAATCCTCTTCATTAGATTTATGGAAAAAATATTTTATAGGGGGGAAGTTTTCGTAGGCGTTTATAAAAACAGCTAATAGTCTATTGAATTTTTTTTTATTAAAGCATTTTATTTGTCTTATATTTAAATTTTCACATTCCAGCTTAAAAATCTCACCTAATCTAGATTAACTATTATATCTAGAAGAACCATATTTGATCCATTAAGATTTAAGTTTACCAACTTTCAGTCTTATACTTATTAACTATTTAATGCTCCTATCAACTTAATTATTTCTCTTAAATTCTTTAGCAGATATATAAAGTTAATCAATTAGTATTTTCATATCTTTCCTTTTCTTATGTAAACTTACACAAATTATAAGTAGAGATTATTTATATTTTGCTACATTATTTTTACCTGGGACTATGATTAGCAAACAAAAGGAATATCGAATTCTTATCGTAAATCCGAAACGCTGTGTGGACTGCGAAGCGTGCATGGACATCTGCGCTTTTGTTCACAACCGAGATTATATCCCTTTAGTAAATCGGGTGATAGGGAAGCGCGAAAGAGTAGAGGAGGAATGGGCTATCGGATGCGATCTCTGTCTGGGTATGAAAGACAAATATGTAAACGATAAAGAAGAAAAGGAACCTCAATGCGTTGTAGCTTGTCCTGCAAAAGCGCTATTTATTGGAACAATACCTGCTCTTAAAAACGAATCTCGAAACCAGGCAATTAGACGGATTTTTGGATAATTGTCGAATTTTCTATGAGCGAGCTCTTTTTTCTTATTTCTGAAATTTAAAATCTTCTCGAAGCGATCAAGAAAGTATTTTAAATAAGCAGATTAAATTATTTCAGAAAAACTAAAAGTATGATCTAAATGAATGATTTAAAAAGGGAAAAGGAAATTGGAATTGATTTTGATTATTTAGACGATGTTCTCGAAAAGAAAAAGCAAGTTGGAGATAAATACCAAACACCCGGGTTTGGACTCGCTGCTCAGTTGTTTTGCAGTATAGCAAAATTCTTAGTTGATGAAATAGGCGAGGAAAGAGCAGAAAAACTGCTGAGAAAAGCAGTCGAATATTTCGGAAAAGAAAGAGGGAAGCGAATAGCGGAACGAGTTAAATCTGCCAGGGCACAACTCACTTTTAAAAATTGGTTGATATATACTGATATAGACTCGGTTAACTTCCGGCCTGTGCCAAGCGTGAAAGAAGGTGATTTCATCGCAAAAGTAAAACACTGCTCCTTTTTCAACGCAGCAAAGGAATGGGGGCTCGAAAGGTACGCTAAATATTATTGCAATTACGTTGATTACAAAATTCTTGAAGGATATAATCCAAATATTAAACTCGTCTTAGACAACCGGTTTGAAACTGGAAAAAGACGGTGCACCTTCCGCTATATTATGAAGGATTCAAACAAATAAATTCCAAATTTCTCGGTATGTGGACGCTTGAGTTGTACGCATTATATACTATAATTTATTTTTTAGTATTTCTCTTCTTTTTTTTAGAACCTCGCGACGGACTTCATCCTTCAATAGTTCTTGTTCTTCTATAAAGTTAGGATTTTCCATATTAGCTTTCATATTAGCTGCCATAGCTTCAGCAGTATCCTTTGCAGAATGATCCTTTTTGAAGTTTTCTTCTTTTTTCTCTGACAATACAATTCCTCATAAAATTATGTTATCATCTTCTATAGGAATGAACTACAATAAAAAATTTTCAAAAAAAATCAGTTTGAATTCATTTATTCATATATAGATGTTAGGTTGGAGTCTAAAGAAAAAGAAATATAAGAAAATGTGGAGCGGTTTAGGATTTTAGGGAAAAACCCTGCTTTCCCACTGGGTTTTCTCGTAAACTATAATAATTGCGTGCGATATAAGCTATTTGATCTTGCTTCGTAGGAACAATTTTACCGTTTTCTATTATTTCTTGGTCAACATCCACCGCTAAAACTTCTCCAAAATAAATGTGATGCGTACCCTTTATCATCTTATCTATTAAATGGCATTCTATATTTATTGGAAACTCCTTAATGATTGGAACACCGACTTTCTGAGCCTTTTCTCTCGTGAGACCTAATTCCTTCCATTTATCAACTTTTTTACCCGTTCTGGTGCCACAAAAGTCTATGTGACGAGCTTGTGCCGTGAACGGTACATTTATGACGTATTCTTTTGTATCTTCTATTAAGGAATGGGAAAATCTTGAAGGGCGTATCGAAATCGACATCACTGGTGGTTCAGATACTACTCTTGCGACCCACGCTAATGTAATAAGATTTGATTTTTCCCAATCACCCACCGAGATGACGACTGCTGGAGAAACTATGGGGGTTGTTGAGTTATCAATTTGAACTTTCATGGAGATAAGTTAATGTCTATTGACAAAAAAAATTTATGGTCTTCGTTTTTATCTTCAGCTATTTCTAATTTAACTATTATTCAATATGAAAATTAAAGAATAATTAAGGTTTTCATTTAATTTGAATTAAAAAATATGATCTTATCTTAAGGAGGTTATATTCTCTTATTGATATACAATATCATTTCAAATACGGAATTCTCGTCTAAGTGGAAAGTTTATAACGCAGGTTGGGATTATCGGAAGATTAAGATAAGTGATCCATTGTTGCGCATCGAGATGATTAATAAGCTTAACTTGGAATTACATAAACAATTTCCCGAAGTTTACAAAAAAAAGAAAAGAAAAATACAAGTAAATCTTGGTGAATTTGGTGTAACTACTATGCCCCGACTGTTTGGATGCGAAATAAAATATTCAAGAGAAGTAGAACCTTGGGGTTTGCCGATAATACCCGAAAAACTCGAACCAATGAAATTAAAGGTCCCAAATATCGAAGATGGTCTTTTATGGTTGGCAGAAGAATATGACAAAATTCGGGATGCATATGGTCGAAAGATACAAGTTCTAATACCAGATATGCAAGGTCCGATGAATATTGCCTATAAATTATGCGGCGATCGTTTTTTCCAATTCATTGGAATCAAATCAAAAAAAGAAATAGGTCATCATATAATGCAAGTAGTTACTGAGACCTACATACAAGCATATCAGTGGATCAAGAAGCTTTTAAAACAAAAACCTCAAAAAACTTTTATAGTATCAGAGTGTACTTCCTATTTTGTTAGTCCCCAATTATTCGAAGAATTTAATTTAAAATACGATATTAAAGCTGCAAAACAGCTTGGACCAATCTTCGTTCACTCATGTGGATTAACAGAAAATAGAAAAATTGAATTGTTTACTAAACTTCCTGGACTCATGGGTGCTGAATTAGGATATGGCTCAGATTTAAAATATGCTCGAAGGACCTTGATACTTAAAACAAACAAAGAAGAAAAACCTTTACTAATTATCGCTCGAATTGATCCACGAGATATGTTTAACTTATCTGATAAAGAAATAAAAGAAAGAATTAATAAATTAATCTGCCAAGCTGCCGATGGTCCTTTGATGATTTCAGTATTAGGTATTCCCTATAAAACTCCAAAGGAAAATGTTATTACTTTTCATAAAACTTGCGAAGAATACAATGATAAAATTCGAACTGATTTATCCCAAAAATCTTTTAAGAGAGGGAGTAAAGTCTGAAATAGAGAATTGTTACTTATAAATCATTTTAAAGTCAAATCTGACTCGTATATAAAAAAATAATAAAAAAAAAGTAAGGTTCAATAACAATCGTAAAAAATTCTTTGCTTACCTACTAATTATTATTTACTACTTTATGTTTTGTTGTATTTATTGGATTCTTTAATACATTACTTAGAAGCGATAATTACGTTTGCCGCCTCTATTATATGGATTATATTGCTTTGGGGCTTTTTCAGTTATGACCACATCACTTGCTTGTGGACCTTTCTTCCCTTGGACAATTTCGAATTCGACTTTATCGTTTTCGTTTAAAGACTTATATTCGTCGTCGTCTCCAGAGATAGCAGTGTAATGAACAAATACATCTTCGCCCTCTTCAGAATTTATAAATCCATAGCCTTTTCGGCTATTAAACCATTTTACAGTTCCTTTTACCATTTTCGGTTACTTTCCTTGTTCTGTTGACTATTCACGCCAGTTTTATGGGCGTTTTAACAATTTCTTAATATAAAATTTGTTAAGGTAGTAAGGATTTCAAAGATAAAAAACTTTGGTTTTTTTATTAATCGTCTGAACGAGATTAAAATTCTAAAAAAGTTCTTAGCGTTGGTAAACGAAAAGCTCTAAAACAAGAAAAATTTTATCCTATAAATTCTGATCGTAAAAAGACGATAGGATGCATAGAATGTTAATTGCATAATGATATAAATGAAAAAAGAAAATTGGTGATCTTATATAACTAAGTATACATTCTTGAAATTCCCGTGTCATTTTCCAGCGATCCTGACGGAAAAACGTTCTACATTTCCGATAAGTTATGCATCAACGGTCGGGCTACGGTAAGCTTCGCATAAATGGTAGAGGGGCAGGATAATACATTTACGTATCAGCTTACAAGTGATAACAAAATTAAACTGAAGCAATTTATCTTAGATAGTTCTAACGCACACTTCGACCAATTTGCCGCCTCTAAGTACGATACTTTATGAGACAAACACGCTCAAATCGCCTACGAAGCCGCCTAATTCTCCTATCTAGACCAAGACGGAAATTACGAAGTGCTAATCCAACCGGCTATGCTCACCGAGGAAACTCGTAGCTATATCCCCGATGGAAAGAGCCTATACATATTAGAAGAATTTGAGGGATTTACCCTTTACAACGCAAAAAGTAAGAGATTGAACTATCCAAGCATGGGATTTCTTAGCCTTTTAACTGATTCCGAGAATCCTACGCCCCTTTGGACAATTGAATCGGAGGCATTGCAAAAACAAGGGTATAAAGAAGTTACTAAGAACGAATTTGCAAGTTTGTTCGAAAACAATAAGTTCGAATTATCTGTTGACGACGAAGACTCGTTGAAATTCGCTGCTATGCTCCTTCCAGACGGGAACCTCCTATGTTTTGACAAGAGTAAATCTAACCTGTTTGTGGTCAGCGGGTTCGAAAAATGCTCGTTTTCTCAGCTAGTTATCGGGAAAAATGCGATTAGCACCTTTTCAAGCGGCACCCTGGACAACTAGATCGCCTTCGAGAGCGTACTTATAGAGATGGATAGTTCTTCTGCGGCAGCCGGTACTAATAAATTAATTAAATTTTTTGTCCAACTTTCAAAAACGGGATCTGAAATAGGTTTAGATTATAAAAGCATTCCATTTACGAACTTGAATTTAAACTTCTTAACATCCTCAA